>JAYVWQ010000355.1:0-5474 GCA_043785945.1 Akkermansia sp. | reverse complement strand
AGACTTGGCACGGAGCAAGTTCAAACAAGTTTGCAGCGATTGGACAGGAAGAAAACCAATTCAGTGGAACGCGGCAGTCCCCGCCAGATGCATCCCACGACCTCTTCCTCCGGCAGAATTTCTTGACGCATTCTCGCCCGCGCCCGGAATCTCGCCGCGCCTTATGCTCCCAATCAGCGTTCTTGTCCCCACGCGCAACTCGATGTCGCTTCTGCCGAAGCATCTCGAGTCCATGCGGGCGTGGCGGGATCTCGCGATGGAGGTTGTGGCGGTGGACAGCCACTCAAACGACGGCACGCTGGAGTTGTTGCAGCGCGAACTGAATCAGCCCCGCGACCGTGTGCTCACGCATCCGCCGGGGCTGTACCAGTCGTGGAACTTCGGGATCGCGCAGTGCGAGGCCCGCTACATCTATGTCTCCACCGTCGGCGAAACGATCACGCGCGCCGGGCTGGAGGCGTTGTTCACCGCAGCGGAATCCAGCCGCGCCGACGTGGTGATCAGCCCGCCGCGCATGGTCAAGATGTCCGGCGAGGCCAAGGAAAAAGTCTGGCCGATCCACGCGCTCATCGACGAGCTGAAGCTGAATGCGTCCGTTGTCTTCGACCGGGAGGCTGCG
This sequence comes from Akkermansia sp., assembly GCA_043785945.1. Lineage (GTDB taxonomy): Bacteria > Verrucomicrobiota > Verrucomicrobiia > Limisphaerales > SIBH01 > JANNGC01. Next base: position 4,855 of record JAYVWQ010000355.1, on the reverse strand, counting down.
CGGTTGTTCGCCGTGATCAACTTGACGCGCGGTTTGCTCGGCAGCTCGGCGAGCAATCTCTATCGCGCGGACGTGTTGCAGCGTTTTCCCTTCCGCACCGACTTCGGCACGGCCGGTGATCTGGCCTGGGGACTGGAGCACGCGGGTGAAGTGCGGCTGGCTTTGGTGCCGGAAATGTTTTCCACCTTCGTCTTTCATCCCAAGTCGTACGCAAGAGCGATTATGCCGTGAACGACTTCAACGAGAAGTGCTTGGCCCTCGCGCGCGCTTCGGTGGCGCGAGGCGGCGAAGCCACACCTCCGGCCAAAACCGCCGCGTTGCTGGATGAACTTTTCTCCGCCTGGGAAGGATGGCTTCACACCAAGCGCCGCGTGACCGAGGCCAAGCGATCCGCAATGTGGTGCCTCAAACCCGGAGCCTGGCAGGCCCATCTGGATCGCGCGGCCGCCGCGCGCGCCCTTGCGGCCCGGCAGCAGCACGCCATGCTTGAACTGGCCGCGCGCCTCGCGCAGGCTGCACCACGTCAATGAGTAAAAAATGGACGCGTGTTCTTCCCCAGCCGGTGCGCCGCGCATTGCTCGCGCGGCATGTTTCCGCCGCCGAGAATGTTTATCACTGCTGCGTTCACAAGACGGCCAGCCAGTGGCTGCGCAAGATTTTTCGCGACCCGCGCACCTATCGTTACAGCGGGCTGGAGGTTTTTAACTACGAGCAGGAACTGCCCGGCGGCGTGGACACGCGGCGCATCACCGAGCGTACCTTCGACGGCGCCTTCCCTTCCCGCACCATTGTCACGCCCATTTACATCGATCTGCCGGGCTTCGAGCGGCTGCCTAAGCCGGAAAAATTCCGCGCGTTCTTTGTGCCGCGTGATCCCAGGGACGTGGTTACATCGTGGTACTTCTCAGTGAAAATTTCCCACAAGGTGATGAATCAAATCGGTGAGATGCGCCGAGTGCTCCAAGAGTTGCCGGAGGAAGAAGGGCTGCAAAATGTCATTGAGGCGGTCGAGCGCGAAGGTCTCTTTGCCGCCCTGCAATCATGGCAGCGCAACGCGGGCCAAGATGCGCGCCTCCGTATTTTTCGCTACGAGGATTTGACCGACTCCAACCAGTTCGCGACCTGGCGGCAACTCATGGATCACTGCGACATTCGCATGCCGGACGACACGCTGCGCGAGTTGCTGGCCGAAAATGCCTTCAGCGTTTTGACCAAGGGCCGCGAGCGCGGATCGGAAGATGTGAACGCGCATCTGCGGCGCGGCGTTCACGGCGACTGGAAGACGCACTTCACGTCGGCGGTGGAAAAGAAGTTCCGGGACGTCACCGGGTCACTGGTCGAGGAACTGGGCTATTCATGGTGATGTCCGTTTCCCAACACGACAACTGCCCTGCTAAAATTTCATTATGATTTTATGGCTCGCTTCGTATCCCCGGTCCGGCAACACGTTCTTTCGAGTCGTGCTGCACCATGTCTATAACTTGAAGACCTTCTCGGTGTACGACGAGGCGGAAGCGGGCGTTGCTGACGTTACCGGGCATGAAAAACTGCCCGCTCCGCTCGCGGAACTCGCGGCCGCACCCGAGACCTATATCATCAAGACGCACAATCTCCCGCAGGACAATGCGCCTGCCGTTTATTTGATCCGGGACGGACGGGACGCCCTAGTTTCGCACGCGAATTACCTGCTCTCTTTCCGCATGAAGGGGAAGGAAATTCCATTTCCAGACGACCCAGCCTGTCGGTTCGAACGAGTGCTGGAAGACCTGATTGCTGACAAACCGCGCTTCGGCGGATGGAGCACCAACGTGCGGGCGTGGGCGGGGCGTCTGAGGGCCAAGACCGTCGTGATTCGCTTCGAGGACCTCATCGCATCACCCCAGGCCGAAGTGGAAAAGGGAATCGCCGCCCTGGGGTTGAATCTCGGGGTGCTATCCGGCGTGGTCGTGCCGGACTTTGCTTCACTCCAGGCTCAAAGCCCGGAGTTTTTCCGCAAAGGCAAACCCGGTGCAGGGCGTGACGAGATGCCAGAACGGCTTCATCAGCTTTTTCTCCGGCACCATCGCGTCGCCATGGAACAGTTCGGTTATTCGACCACTTCCATGCCCTAGGACGCGCCAAGAGCGGCTCTCGATAGAACCCATGAAATCCGCGATAAAGGCCATCTGTTCTTGCTTCGGCTACGAAATGCGCAAGGCCAAGCGTTCCGGAGAAAGCCTGTCCTTCCCGGAGGATTCTTTTGCAGCCCAGCGCATTCTTTTGCAGCGCGCCGGCATCGAACGTCCGGTCATCTTTGATTTGGGCGCGCACCAGGGGCAAACCACCGCTCGCTACGCTGAAATTTTTCCAGGAGGAACATTTTATTGCTTTGAACCTTTTCCAAATTCGTTTGAGGAACTGCGGAAGAAGTTTGCCGCAGATGACCGGGTCAAACTGATGAATCTGGCCGTGGGGAAGGCCAGCGGGAAGAGTGATTTTTTCGTTAATGCGGCCTCGGCCACGAATTCTCTCTTACCGCGTCCGAAGGAAGCCCGTCGTTATTACCCGCAGCGCGCCGTCCCCAAAACGAAAATAGAAGTCATGACTACTTCTATCGACGATTTCGTCCGGGCCGAAGAAATCGAACGGATTGATCTGCTTAAACTAGACATCCAGGGCGGGGAACTGCTGGCGTTTCAGGGATCGATCAACACGTTGCAAAGGTTACGCATTCCGATTCTCTTCACCGAAACGATGTTTGTTCCTCACTACGAACGGCAGCCATTGTTCCATGAAATCTGGGCTTTCCTTGGCCGTTACGGCTATTCGCTCTTCGACCTCTACCACCTTCGCAAGGCGAAAAACGGGCAACTGAGATTCGCAGACGCCTTGTTTGTCCACGAGAGTCTGCGGCGCAACATCGTCGATGGATTCGAAGCGGAGCCTTAAGCCCGGCACCACGAGACGTGGATGTATTCCGCCGTGACGCCCTTCTCCCGCAGCGCATAGACGAAGGGGATGGCCAGCCACGGCTCGCCGATGGTCTGGATTTCCGGGTGCGTGGCCAGCAGGCGCTGGAGCAGGGTTGAACCCGCCCGGGGCTGCGAGATGATGAAGCATTGACGCATCGTGTGCGCGGCGAGTGAACGGGATCGCGGCGCGGCGGGCAAAGTTTTTTGCAGCCGGTGGCGGGGTCGCGCCGGGCCTGTCCCAAGGTGGGTCCGGGGTTCGTCCCAAACCCGCGTTCCCGGATCACGCAGGCGGCCGTACCCGAGACGGGCGCAGTCCGACACCGTTGTTACGAATCAACTGCGCCCTGTCCGCCGAAAAATTGGCTTGGGGCGGAAACGGCGGGCCGCTTAACTCCCACTCACAACTCTATGCCCGGAACCAACATCATCACCAACTTGCGCCGGTTTGAAATACCGGGCCGCGTCTCCATTCTCGAAGGCAACGGCGAGATGCCCAAGGTCGAGGTCAAAAGCGACGCGGCCCGCGCGGAGATTTATTTGCACGGCGCGCATATCACGGACTTCCAACTGGACGGCCAGCCGCCGCTGTTGTTCACGAGCCAATGCAGCCGCTTCTCGCCTGACCAGCCCATTCGCGGCGGCATCCCGATCATCCTGCCGTGGTTTGGCCCGCGCGAGGGGGACACCGCGCATGGATTCGCGCGGCTCGTGGACTGGCAGTTGCACGAGACCAACGCCTGGCCGGAAGGCGGCGCTTCGCTGCGCTTCAGTCTGCCGGAAACGAACGCGGGCGCGATGTCCCCGCCGTTCACCGCCCACTACGTCGTCACGCTCACGGACCGGATCACGCTCGAACTCATCGTGACCAACGGCTCGCGTGATCAGGCCTTCGTCTTTGAGAACTGCCTCCACACTTACTTCCACGTCGGCGACATTGCCAAGGTCTCCATCACCGGACTCATGGGCGCGACGTATCTCGACAAGGTGGAGAGCTATGCGCCCAAGACCGAGACGGCGGACGCCATCCAAATCGGCGGCGAGGTGGACCGCATCTATCTCGACACGGCCGGCACGGTGGACATCCATGACCGCTCCCTGCGGCGGAAGATTCGCGTGGAGAAATCCGGCTCGAATTCGACCGTGGTCTGGAACCCTTGGGTCGCCAAGGCGCAACAGATGCCCGACTTCGGCAACGACGAATACGGGCAGATGATCTGCGTGGAATCCGGCAACGTGGGGCGCAACAAAATCACGCTCCCGCCGGGGCGCTCCGCGCTGCTGCGCGTGACGTTGAGTAGTCTGGCGTTGTAGGGCGGTTGCTGATGGCTCCGTCCCGCCGGGTCGGAAAACGGCGCTCCATCGACTTGGAAATAATTCTGTTCCCCAAAACAATTCTGCCAGAGTCCCCGCGCGCATGAGGGCCGCCGCCAAAAAATATCTGCACGTTCTGAACATCGGGATTCAGAACCAGCTCGTCTATCGCGTGAACTTTTTGTTTCGCGCGGGCTTCGGGCTGCTCCCGCTCATCGCCACCATTTCGCTGTGGCGCACCATCTTTGAAGGGCGCACCGACACGCTGGCCGGCTACAGCCTCGCCCAGATGGTTTCCTACTATCTGGTGGTCACGCTCGTGGACATGTTCACCGCCGTGAACGAGGACGACTGGCAGATTGCCGCTGACATCCGCGAGGGCAACATCAGCCAGTTTCTCGTCAAGCCCATCGATTACCTCAGCTACCGGCTCTGCCTCTTTTTTGCCGGACGAATGATCTACACGGTGGTGGCCATCGTGCCGGTGGCGCTGTTCATCTTTTTCGAGCGCGCCTACTTCGTCGCGCCGCAGTGGGACAGCTTCGGCTGGTTCCTGCTCTCGGTCATGCTTACCTCGCTGCTGCAGTTCTTCA
>JAYVWQ010000354.1:0-19529 GCA_043785945.1 Akkermansia sp. | reverse complement strand
CGTGCTGCACATGCTCCTTACCTCTGCGCCCAAAACGAAGGCGTCGAAGCGCGCCCGCTGGCTTCAGCGGCTTGGCCTGGGGCTGATTATTTACACGGTCGTCGGGTTCTTCGTGCTGCCGGCCATCATCAAGTGGCAGATGGTGAAGCAACTGCCCGCGCTCACGCAGCGCACGGCGCGGGTCGAGGCGGTGCGCGTCAATCCTTACGCGCTGTCGCTCACGGTGCGCGGGCTGTCGCTCACGGAAGCGGACGGCGCGACGTTTGCCTCGTTCAGCAATCTCTACGTGAACTTCGAGGCGTGGTCGTCGTTGTGGAACCGGACCTGGACGCTGAGTGAAGTGCGGCTCGGCTCGCCCTACGGGTTCGTTTCGTTGCTCACGAACGGGCAGTTTAACTTCGCGAGCTTGCTGACCAATGCGCCGGGGACGAATGGAACGAATGGGACGTCGCCGCCGCCCCCGTTCTTCGTGCAATCGTTCGTCATCACCAACGGCACTCTGGCCGTCGCGGACTTTTATCGAGCTGTGCCGTTCCAGACGAAGTTCGCGCCCATCGACTTGCGGCTGACCAGCTTCACCTCGCGCCCGCGCACCGGCAGCCCGTATGGATTCACGGCCAGCACAGACGAGGGCGAGTATTTCCACTGGTCGGGCCGCATCGGGGCCTTCCCGCCCGCGTCGTCGGGAAGGTTTGAACTCGGCGGCATCGACCTGAAGAAATACGCGACGTATCTGCGCGAGTTCACGCAGCTCGACGTGCGCGAGGGGAAGGTGACGGTGGGCGCGACGTACAATTTCGCGCTGGAGACGAACGGCCTAGAAATGGCGGTGACGAACGCCAGCGTGCTGCTCACGAATCTCTCGGTCTATGCGCCGGACGGGACGAATGTGCTTGTGCAGATCCCCAGCATCGCCGTGCGTGGTGCGGAGGCGGACTTGCAGCGGCGCGCGGCGAAGGTGCAGACCGTGGAGACGATCGGCGGCGCGCTCCACGTGCGGCGTTTGCGCGATGGCTCGCTGGAGTTGCTGACGCTGGCCCCGCCGCCGACCAATCGCGCGCCGAGCCTGTTAAATCCGCCGCCTGTGACGAACGCCGTTCCGTCCGCACCCACCGCGCCGTTCGCGCCGTGGTCGGTGCTCGTCGAGAACTTCACCGTGCGCGACTACCAAGTGCGGGCGACAGACGAACAGCCGCCCACGCCCGCGCGTTTCTCCGCCAGCGAGATCGCGCTCACGGTCAAAGGACTCTCGCTTGCCTCGAATGCGCCGATCACCGTTGGTTTCTCCACGCGCGTCAACGGGCTCGGCACCGTGAAGCTCGACGCGCAAGGAACGGTGCTGCCCGTCGCGCTCGACACGGAACTCGACGTGAGCGCCATCGACTTGCGTCCCTTCCAGCCCTACGTCGAACAGCAGCAAGTGAAGCTGGCCTTCACGAGCGGAAATGTTTCGACGAAAGGCCGCGCGTCGGTGGCGCTCGGCGCGACGAACCAACTCGCCGCCAAGTTCGCCGGCGACGTGGTGCTCAACGACGTGGCCGTCGTGGATCAATTCGCCTTTCAAGATTTCGTGAAGTGGAAGCAACTGGCCGTGCGCGGCCTCGACTTCAATCTCGCGCCGATGAGCGTGCGGGTCCGCGAACTCGTCTGCGACTCGCTCGTGGCGAGCGTGGTCATTGACTCGAACAAGCAACTCACCGCGCTGGCCGTGTTGCCGCCGTCGTTGACCAACGCCGCCCCCGCCGCGCCGAAACCGGCGTCAACCGATCTGCTCCCGTTCCCCTTGCAGGTGGATTTGCTCGCCATCACCAACCAATCAATTCACCTCGCCGACCTGAGCGTGCAGCCGAACTGCCGCTTCGACGTGCAGCAGTTCAGCGGCACCGTGCGCGGGCTGTCGTCGGCGCTGAACACGGCGGCGGAAGTGGACATTCACGGGCGCATGAATGAGAGCGCGCCCTTCAGCGTGACGGGCAAAATCAATCCGCTCGTGCGCGACCTGCTCATCGATCTCGTCATCACGAACAAGAACACCGAGCTGACGGCCTTCACGCCCTACATGGAAAAGTTCGGCGGCCACGAGTTGAAGAAGGGTAAGTTCACCGTCGGCCTGCGCGTCGCTCTGACCCAGAACGCGCTCGACTCCGAGACGGTCGTCTTCATCGACCAGTTGACCCTCGGCCCGCGCAACACCAGTCCCGACGCGATCAAGCTGCCGGTGAAGCTCGGCGTGGCGCTGCTCAAGGATCGCAACGGTCGCATCGAACTCGGCGTGCCGGTGAAGGGGCGGCTCGACGATCCGAAATTCAGCGTCTGGCCCATCGCCTGGCAGGTCATCCGGAATCTGCTGGTCAAGGTCGCCACGTCGCCGTTCGCGTTGCTCGGTGCGCTCGTGGGCGGCGGCGAGGAACTGAGCTACGTCGAGTTCGCGCCGGGACAGTCCATCATCGCCACGAATGAGTTCGTGAAGATCGACAAGCTCGGCAAGGCGCTCTACGAGCGGCCCGCGTTGAATTTGGAAATCACCGGCGCGACGGACGAGTCGCTGGACCGCGCCGCGCTGGCGTGGCTGAAACTGGAGCGCGAGGCGAAGTCGGCGCGCCTCGCCGAACTGGCGGGCAAAGACAACGCGCCGACTTCCGCCGATGCGGTGAAGCTCAGTCCGCGCGACTACGAGCGTCTGTTGAAGGCCGCCTACAAGAAAGCGTTCAACCGAGACGAACCATTGCCCGAAGTCCTGACCAACGCCGCGACCGGCGCGGTGACGAACGCCCCCGCGCCCGTCGTGCGCGCCGAGCCGCGCAAGGGTGGCGAGGCGCAGGTCGCTCGTGCCGTCGTGAAGCCGAAGGACACCAACGTCGTCGTCACCACCGAACCGCGCACGCTCACGCGCCCGGCGTCCTTGCCCGTGCTGCCGGCGGATGACGAGATGCTGGCGCGCATGGAGGCGGAGCTGTTCGCGTCCGTGAAAATTTCCACCGACGATCTGCGCGCGCTGATGCAGGCGCGTTCACAAGCGGTGCAGGGCGCGTTACTGAAAACGGAGAAAGTCACTGCCGAGCGCCTTTTCATCCTCGCGCCCAAGGCCAGTGACCCGGCGTTGAAGGGGCAGGCGCGAGTGAACTTGTCGTTGAACTGAGCGGGCAAAGTTGCTCTCGCGCGCGGCGGGGTGGCATGGCAGACTCGTTGGCAATGAAAGCGTTCAAAGGCCATTTTGACGGCAAGGTGATTGTGCCGGATGAACCGGTGGAATTGCCGGCGGGCGAACTCAGGGTGAGCGTGGAAATCACCGAACCGGAGGACCGTCCGCTCATGCGGCTGGTGCGTGCGCTGGAAAAATTGCCGCACAATCCCAACGCCAAGACCGATGGCGCGGCCCAGCACGACCACTACCTCTACGGCACACCGAAGCGCCACGATCCATGATTCTGATCGACACCGGGTATCTGATAGCGGTCGCGGATCGGGGTGACGCTTTGCATCCGCGATGCGTGGCTTGGTCAAGAGCCGTCGGCGGACTGATGCTTGTCACCGAGTATGTCCTGGTCGAGGCCGTGAACCATTTTTCCCAAGCGGGTGTTCGTCGGCACGCGCAGACCGTGGTGGACTGGGTTCAATCTGATCCTTCGGTGGAAATCATTGGCGCGCAATCCTCGCTCTTTGATCACGGGTTGCGGCTGCACCGCGCGCGCGTGGACAAGGACTGGTCGCTGACGGATTGCATTTCCTTTCACGTCATGCAGGAGCGCAGCGTGCGGCAGGCGCTGGCCTACGACGTGCATTTTGAACAGGCGGGCTTTGAGGCTTTGCTTCGGCGCGATCCGTCGCCCTAGTTTTTTCCGCCGCAGACTCCAAACCCATGCGCCGCGCGCTTTTTTTCCTCGCCTCGTTAAGCCTCCTGCTCGCGCTCGTGATCGGGGTGCTGCTGGTGCGGGTGCGCCCGCGCGCGACGGTTTTGCCGGGCGGCGCGCGCGTGGAGTTTCTCGGCTCGGCGCTGGGCGAGGCGCAGTTCACCACGGAGAAATCGTGGCACAAGACGGCGCGCACGCTGTTGCCGGCCTCGATGACCAGATGGATTCCGGCGGCGACGAGCGGCAGTTGCAGTCGCGGGTCGAACAGCGTGACGTTTTATTTTCGCGTCACCGATCCAGTTGGCCGGGCCAGCGGTGTGAATCCTTGGTCTGGATATTCGACGGAGGACGAGACGGGGTTTCATTTCAATCGCGATGGCGGGTCGTGCAGTTTTGGCGGCGGCCCGCAGGCGATGTACGGATTGATCTTTGAGGCGTACCCGCGCCGGCAGTCCGCTTTTCTGGTTCACTTCCACGACACAGACGGAGCCGTCATCGGCTCGCTCGAAGTGCCGAACCCGGTGCACGGACTGTTCCCGCAATGGCGGCCGCAAGCTCTGCCGCAAACGCGCACGGTCGGCCCAGTCACGCTGATGCTGCGGTCGATGCAGGAATCCGGGAGCGACCGATGGCGCTATGTCGCCCCGAAATGGAAGCTCACCTCGGATGACCCCGCGTGGGCCGGGGCCAAGGCGCGCTTCACGAAATTTTCCGACGCCACGGGCAATCAGGGGGCGAGACTTTCACCGCGCGAGCCGGCCTGGCAGGCGCGCACGCTAGTCTTCCGCGAGCGCGCGGAAGACTTCTCCGCCGCCGAGCGTTTCGTGATCACAAATTTGGCCGTGCCCGCTGCCGGAAATTTCGTGGCTGTGGATCAAAGCGCGGAGCGGCTGGGCGTGAAGTTCACAGCACTCGTGCTCGCGGGGGCGGGAGAGTTCTACGTCACCAACGGAATGTATCGCGGCATGTCTTCGCGCGTGGCGAGCAGTCGTTCCACCTGGTCGCAAGGCACGAACCGCGTCGAATCCTGGGCCAGTCCGCAGCCCTTCCTGCTGATGGAAGCGAAGAATGTGCAGCCCGATGATGAGATCGTGGGGACGTTGCACGACGATCAGGGGCGCGAAATCAAAATGAGTGACTCGGACGGCTACGACGTATTGCCCAACGGAGGCCGGCTCTACAAACGCAGCTTCGCCCCGCCGTCTGATGATACGAAGTCGCTGACGCTGGAACTGCGCGTCAACCGTCCGCTGGTTTTTGAATTCATGGTCAACCCGGCGGACGTGCAGCCCGCCAATCCTCCGCCGACAAACCAATGAGCGCCAATCCTGTGCCGTTCAAACTCACGCGCGTCCCGTCGCTCAAGACGGTCGCGGACTTTCGCAACCACGTCGCCACGCTCGGTGTCGAACTGCCGTGCGATGACGCGATTCTCGCGGGCGCGGCCTCGCCGCTGACGCAGCCGGTGGAACACGTCACGGTCAATGGCAAACGCATTGGCAACCGCGTGGCCATTCAACCGATGGAAGGCTGGGACGGCACGACGACGGGCGGACTCAGCGAGGAGATGGTGCGACGCTGGGCGCGCTTCGGCGAGAGCGGCGCGAAGCTCATCTTCGGCGGCGAGGCGATGGCGGTGCGGGCGGACGGGCGGGCGAATCCCAACCAACTCATCATCAACGAGGAGAACAAGGTGGGACTGGCGAAACTGCGCGAGACGCTGCGGGCGGCCCATCAAGAGCGCTACGGCGCGACGGATGATTTGGTCATCGGCTTTCAACTCACGCACTCCGGCCGCTTCTGCCGTCCGCACGACAAGGCGCGCTGGGAGTCGCGCATCGCCTACCGCCATCCCATTCTGGACAAGAAATTCAACGTCACGAGCGACGCGCAAATCCTGAGTGACGGCGAGATCGAGGAGTTGATCCAATGCTACATCCGCGCCGCCCGGATCGCGGCGGATGTGGGCGCGGACTTCGTGGACCTCAAGCACTGCCACGGCTACCTGCTGCATGAGTTTCTCGGCGCGCACACCCGGCCCGGCAAGTACGGCGGCTCCTTCGAGAACCGCACGCGCATCCTCCGCGAGATCATCGGCGGCATTCGCGCGAGCGGAAACACCATCGACATCGGCGTGCGCCTGAGCGCGTTCGATTTTGTTCCTTTCCGGCCCGATCCCGCGCGGTCGCAGCCGGGCAAGCTTGGTCCCGGCATACCGGAGGACTACAACCACTGCCTGCCGTATCGCTACGCCTTCGGAGTGAACCCTAAAGACCCGGTGGAATTTGATCTGAGCGAGACGTTTGAGTTTGCTGATCTGTGTGTGCAACAGGGCGTGAAGCTGCTGAACCTGAGCGCCGGTTCGCCCTACTACAACCCGCACATCCAGCGCCCCGCCGCGTATCCGCCCAGCGACGGCTATCAGCCCGCGCACGATCCGCTCATCGACGTGGCGCGGCAGATCAACGTGGTGCGGCTGGTGAAGGAACGGGTCGGATCAAGGCTGGCGGTGATTGGCTCGGCCTACAGTTATCTCCAGGAATATCTGCCGCACGTCGCGCAGTTCGTGGTGCGTAACCACTGGACGGACCTCGTCGGTCTCGGACGCATGACGCTCAGTTATCCGAACATGCTGGCCGACGCTGTGAGGCAGGGGACGCTCACGCCGAAACTGATCTGCCGCACCTTCAGCGACTGCACGACCGCGCCGCGCAACGGACTGATCAGCGGCTGCTACCCGCTCGACAAGTACTACACGGCCAAGCCGGAGTTTCAGAAGCTCAAGGAGATCAAGAAGGCGACGGGAGCGTGAGTTCTTTTTGGGTGAAACAAAAATCCTGCGCCATGAACACCAGCTTATGACGCCCGCCGCGTAAGAAATTGGCAAGACGCGGTGCATGTTCTCCCTCTCCCAGCGGGAGAGGGCTGGGGTGAGGGAGAACGCGTGATTTAATCCAACGGCTCTTCTTTCTCCGCCGCCCCCAATCCCACTACGCCCGTCCGGCAGTATTCCGGCATGGGCTTGGGCGCACGCTCCTGCAACGCCTGCCAGATGGACTCGCGCACCACCTCCTTTTCCCGGCGCAGTCGCGCATTCCAAAAGCGCAGCACTTCGATGCCTTGTTCCGCCAGCCACGCATCACGCTCCGCGTCGGCCTGCCAGTGTTTCGGATGGCCGTGCTGTGAGCCGTCCAGTTCGATGTTCAGCTTCGCCTCGGGGCAATAGAAATCCAGAATGTGCGCGCCCATCGGCTGCTGGCGGCGGAACTTGTAGGCGGAGAACCGGCGGTCGCGCAGCCAGCGCCAGAGAAGTTGCTCGGCCCAGGTATCGGACTTGCGCAGTTGGCGGGCGACGGCGGTTTGCTGGGGCGAGTGTTTGAGCATGGCAGTGCGTGTTGGTTTGCCGAGCGTTCTCCCTCACCCTAGCCCTCTCCCTCTGGGAGAGGGAAGGCGTTTCCGCGCGCCTGGTAATTCTCACGTCGCCCGGCCAAATCCCGCGCGCAAAATGCCCAAGGCGCGGAGTGCGTGGCTCCCTCTCCCAGCGGGAGAGGGCTGGGGTGAGGGAGAACGCGCGATGCAAGCAGGCGGCCCGTTTTCGACTGCGACTCTGAATGAGAGAGAAAGCTGGCTTGGTTTTCGGGCAAGCTCAGAGGCGTTCAGGCCGACTATGTTTTCTCCCTCACCCTCAATCCCTCTCCCTCTGGGAGAGGGAAGGCGTTTCCACGCGGCCAGTTAATTCTCACGCCGCCCGGCCAAATCCCGCGCGCGAAATGCCCAAGGCGCGGAGTGCGTGACCCCTCTCCCAGCGGGAGAGGGCTGGGTTGAGGGAGAACGCGCGAGGCAATCAGACGGCACCGCTACTCCGCAGTGATGAAGTCCAAGTGGATTGTCCAGGGTCGCCTCGAGGTCAGTGTCGATTGTTAGGACCGCACCGTTTCCGGCATCTTTCGTAGCAAGCTCCTATTTGATCTTTGGCTTTGCCAACTCATCGATCATTCGCCTCGCAGCGGATAGTGGCAAAAGAATCAACGGAGATGAAGTGTGCTGCCGCAGAATAGCTTCGGACGAATCCAATCCCCTTTGGAGGTCAGTTAAATGTTTCTGCCGCTGTTCGTAGAATTCTGTTCGCTGACACCAGCGAAAGTAAAGGCGTTGGCTCGCCCCGAAATAGCGTTTCAAGTCGGAACGGCAAGAAATAGCGAACAAGTATTCGAAAACCAAAATGAACGAAGGGCCGCATGTAGCGAATCCGACATCGTCATCAGCCACCTTCCAGTCAAATGGGATCGCAAAACCTTCAAGCGAGTTAAGCAGGCGCATGTACTCTATTCCGAATGGCTCCATCTGCTTTTCGTCCTCTGGTGTGATGGCAGAAATGTCCGGCTGGAGTTCTCCCGGAAGCCGCTCAAACTTGAAGTGCTTGAAATACTCGCAACCTGAGTCACGCATTTGTTGAGACAGCCTATTTAATTCAGGCAGCAGAATGGTTCCGTAACGTGTGCATTCTGAAGCCGCGAGAACGATGCTGTCTCGACGCTCCTTATCCTTCGCGAGCCTAGCCGCGAGTTTGTATTGTTTGACCGCGTAGGTTGTTCCAATGCACGCAGTGATCGTGCCGAGAGTGATCGTGGTGAGTATGCTCATGGAATCTTGTGCAAGCTTACGGGCGATTTGCTCATCCAAAATCTCGCGCACGGTGCGGGGAGATGATGTTCGTGCGAATTTTTTTGAACAAGCGGCCGGCCGGTTAAAATGTGTAACGGCGCACAGTCATGTTCGTGTTGCTGAGTTGCACCGTAAAAAACCACCGCTTGTCAGGCACAGATTGAGGCAGCGTGACGAGCGTTTCGGAATTAGCCAACGTGAGTTCCTTCGGAGCCTTTCCTTTCACGAACCGGGTAATAACCGTGTGTCCTTCGGCATTCACCGTCTGAACGTCAAGCACTTTGGAAGTAACGCGAAGAATGTTGAATCGAGTGGCGGGCGGCGCGGCGAAGAACGCATCAATGACCGCGTCAGTAGCAATCTGCTCATCGCTAAATTGCCCCGTGTTGCGTCGAAATTCCTCGTAGTGCGCTTGTGCTAATGCCCGGTTTGTTGAAGCGAGGGATGGGAAAATTTCAAAGTCATGTATCGCGTTGAGATTCCCCTGCGATGAAGCCCACACTGCACGCGCCACGTTGCCGGTGGGCGTGACGGTGGTGAGTAGTATTGCCGCGCCACCTGTGCCGTCCGGGAACAAGGTGGAATTGGTTACAACTGATGTTGGCGGGTTTGGAATCGAGAGTTCCCATGTCAAAGATTGCGCATGGCAATTCAGGCTGAGAGCGACAAGGACGAGGAAAGTTTTCATGGCGCAAAGTTTAGGCAAAACGCCGAGTGGAAGGCAACAGGCGGCGTGCGCCGCTCGTGGATTCCACCGCTTCCAAGTTTTAACTAATCAGCAGCAACCTCGGCGGCTGGCCGGGTTGGGTGGTGGGGGCGCGGTGGAGGCACGGGGGGACGGGACTGCCGGGCCAGTCCACGGCGATGCGCCAGAGGTGGCCGACGCCGAAGGAAAAAGGCTGGGCCTCCGGAGTGGGAGTGTAGTGGAGGTCGTAGCAGTGGTCGTTCAGGTGGGCGCGGAAGTCGTCGTTGTCCTCGCCGCCGAAGAGCTTGAGCAGTTCCGCGCGGGTGGAGGGAATGTCCACGCGGCGTATTGCCTGGTCGTTGCGCAGACCCTCGCTGGCCGGACCGTGGTAAGTGCAAAGCCAAGTGTCGGTGGCCACCGGGGCGCTGTCGGCATGGAAAGAAAAAACGTCGGTGGGCACGGGACCGGGATGCTCATCGCGCGGGTAGCCGGCGATGCAATTGAGCACAGGGGCAAGATCGAGTTCGCGGAGCCGCCGCTGGTCAGCGAGAAGAACCTCAATGGCCACCCGGCCCGCCGCGCTCACGGGCAGGCTCTGGAGTTGTGCATCGTCGAGCGTGGTGATCCCCTCACTGACGGCGAGACGTTCCACCACTTCTCTGAAATCTCCGGGCAGCGTGCGCGGCCAGCAGAGGGCGTTGACGCCGTCGGCGAAAGGAGTCGTGGCCAGTTCGTGAAAACTGTTCACCAACTTAATGCGGGGATAGCCGGGAGGCAGGGTGGTCATGCGCGATGTAAAAGGGACAGTTCAACGGTGGCGGGCTGACGTGGGCGGTTCAAGATGGAGCGCTTTCGTGGAGTGTCGTTTTTAATTTCGCCGCCTTTATTGTTTTCATGTTCACGCGCACCATCTGCTTGGGCAAGGCCCGGACAAGCCGCTGCGGCGGTGGTCAGTCGCTGGCTACTTGGCCGGGCATGGTGCCGCCGCCTTGAAGAATTCGGCATTTAGCGCATCAGCCCAGAGGCGCGCGGCTTTTCTGGCCCCGGATTCGCTGAGGTGGACTTTATCTGTGGTGTCCTCCTTGGCGAGGGTGTCGTAATCCGCGCCGGGGAAGCAGTGGGGGTGTTCTTTGATCATGCGATCCTGCACCCGGCGAATCTGTCCGAAGCCATCGGGGGGCGACTGGCGATTCACGACGACCGCGAGGTTTGGGAAGTGGGCGTCTTGGCGGGCCTGCTCGATCCACGCCTTGTAGTTCGCGATGATTTTATTCTCATCCTTCTCCGGCCAGTCGTTCTGGCCTTGGTCGGCGAGGATCGCGCGCAGACCGGTGACGGCGCAATACTTCGTCAGCGCGTGTTCGAGGCGGATGTAGGGCATGCGGATGGACGAAATCACAAACGGATGCTCGAACGGTTCGCCGCGCGCGGACTTGGCCCAATGTTCGAGGCTCGTGCCGCCGAAGGCCGCGTTCAGCAGCAGCACCGGCACGTTTTGCGACTTGGCGACATGCTCCGCGAAGGCGGCCCAGAAGTAGGTGCCATTCCCGGCGGGAGCGGGCTGGACGTTGGAATCGAAATGCCTGCCGACCGGCTCCGGGAGAAAGCGCGGGTCGCCGGTGAATTTGTAGCGGCGCTGCGATTCCATATCGCCCGCCGGCAGCGCGATGGTGCTGACGCGGTCGTCTTCCGCGCCGGGGAGATTGATGTGTCCGCCGTGCGCGACTGAATGGCCGACGACCACGAACACTTCACCGACGCCCACCCGCTCGACCGTTGCGGTGGCGGCGGAATTGCCATCGCCACGAGCGCGGACTTCCAGCGAATACCAGCCCGCCGCCGCCCTCACCTTGCCCCGGTAGCTGAAATCCGCCTGCACCGTTCCGAGCGCGCTCCAATCTCCCGCCTGGCCCGTGGCCGCGTCCACGATGCGCGCTTCCACCGCTGCGCCTGGCCACGCGCAGTTTCCCGCGACGACAATGGCCGCATTCCCGGCTTCATTGCGCTGAAAGACCAGCCGGTTCGCGGGCGCGATCACCGACAGCGTGGTTTTCGCCGCCGCGCCGCCCGTCGGGCGCAGTCGCACCAGCGCGATGGCCGGTGCCTTCAGCGTCAGGCGCAGCGTCGCGATTTCGCCCGCGACCGATTCCGTCCGCGCATTTGAAAAATCGCTGGTGGCATCCACGGTGCGGATCTCCGCCGTCACGCCGCCAGTCCACGCGAAACCTTTCCAGTTCAAAACAATGTCTGAGCGCGAGTCGGCGAAGTTGCTCACCAGCAGTGTCGCCTCTCGCCCGTCAGTACTCAGGCCGGCAGCGAAGGCCAGCTTTCCCGCCACGGCCCCGCGAGTTTCCACACGGCGCGGAGTCTCCACCAGACCCTGAAAGGCGCGCAGGGCTTGGTATGCCTTCAGCGGCACGCCCTGTTCGGTGAAGATGCCGAATCCGCCCAGCTCGCCGTGGAAAAAATTGCAGACATCCACCGGCGCGTCCTGCAACTCCAGCAGCGACGCGGCGACGAACGCGGCTCCCGGCGCACCCGCCATCTCCTCGTAGTAGCGCTGGCGGGCGGCCGGAATTCCCGATTTGTTGATCGGTTTCCACGTATTGCCGGGGAGAAAATTCCATTCGTTCAAGTGACTCTCGGTTTCGGTGAAACCCTTCGCATCCAGCAGCCGCCGGATGGCCCGGGAGCGCGCGGTCAGTTCAACGGGGGTCGCCGTGTAGCAATGCCAGGAGAAGAAATTCAGCGGCACCTTGTCTTTGCGGCACATGGCCAGAAAGTTGACGGCGAAGTCCGTGGGGACGAACTCCCCTTTCACAAAACTGCCGCTGGCTCCAAGCGCCGGGCCGCCGACCTTCAGCGTAGGGAACTCCTTTTTGATGGCGAGTGCCGCAGTGCGATAGAGCCGCAGGTAGTCGTCGTCCGTCCCGCTCCACATCACCGGGCGGTTCTCGGGTTCATTCCAAATTTCCCAGTAGCGGATGCCGTGATGAAATCCGTTCGCCCATCCTTCGTTGTAATGCCGGATGATGCCGAGGCAGACCGCCGCCCATTTTTCCATGTCGGCGGGCGGATGGACATGCCGCTTCACGCTCGTGTGCTCGATGCTTTCGCCCAGGCGGTAAATCGGTTCCGCGCCCGTCTTGCGCACCGCTGCGATGTATTCGTCCGTCAGCCGGAAATCGTAGCTCTCCGGCAGTGCCGGATCGGCGTCCGGGTTCGGGAAAACAGCGTGATGATCGACGACGTGCGGGTTGGGCCAGCCGCAGTCGTGCAGGCGCGTGAACGGAATCCCCAGTTCTTTTTGCTCCTGAATCACGTCGAAGATTCCGCCCGGTGCCAGCGGCCCCTTGTTGATGCCGTGGAGCGGACGGATGGCTCCGGTGTGAACGGAGAAGTCTGCGCTCAGAATGGCATCCGCACCTCGGAGCGGAATGGCGGTGAGGACGACGGCGACGAGCCAGCGAGAGCCTGCGATGGAAAGAAAACGGAGAGCTTTCATGCTAAAAGTTTTCGCGGGATACGGACCCCGGTTGTCCTTCGCGTCGCTCACCATCTGAGGTTCGACGCCGGCATTGGAAGTGTTGTCCTTGAGCATTTTTGCTGGAAAATTTCTGGCGCGGACGGTGGCAGGGAAGGCCGAGAACGAGCAAGAAAAAGCTGAAAGGACGGAGGCTGAAATTACGGAATGGACGGGCCGCGAGGGAGCATCTCGACACTATTCTTCAAACAGCAGTTTCCGACTCCTTCGCCCTGTGAGAAACGAAGGGGAATAGGGTTGGGAGAAGGGCGGCGCTCTGTGCGGCGTGCTTGTTTTCACGGATGGCCCTCTCCTCCGAATGGAGGAGACCAGAAAAGTATCAAGAGTCACCCGTGGGAGCCGCCTTGGGGATTTTTGCCTTGGATTTGCTTTGAGCCTGCTTGTGGAGAGCCAGCTTTCCCCGTCCGCTGGACTTCTCCGCCTGATCCGCCAGCACCAACAATTCCTTGGTTTCGACCGGAAGCTGTTCAAAGGTTTTCAAATCCCTGCCGAAATCTTTTTCCGGGTTGGGCCGCTTGGTTTTCATGCTGTTTCTTTCCTTTCATGTTTTCCAAGGCGGAATGGCAAAACTCCCCCTGCCCAGCGCCACCCGAATGTCAATCACGCCGCCCCGAGTTTGGAAAATTCCGCGTCGCATTGGCGGGCCAGGGTGAAATCCTTTTCGGTGAGTCCTCCGGCATCGTGCGTGGTGAGCGTGAGCGTCACCTTGTTAAAACGAATATCAATGTCGGGATGGTGATTGAGCTTTTGGGCACGTTTGGCGACGCAGTTGACCAACGCGATGGCCTCCAGAAATCCCTCGAACTCAAAGGTCCGCCGAATCGTGCGCGCGCGTTTCTTCCAGTTGGGGAGGGCTTTTAAGTGCAGGCTGATTTCCTGGGGGTTTAAGGGGGGCATGGTTTCAATTTAGTTTTTCTTCCGGCCGGAGCCGCTCTTTTTTCCGCCGCCATCAAGCTTGTTGACGGTGGCCCAGGCCCGGGCTTCCGCAGTTTTCGTGTTCACCCCCTTTTTCTCGTAGCCCGCTTCGATGTGCGCGGCCTGACGCTTCTGTTTGTCCGTGTAGCTGGATTTATCACCTTGAGGCATGGGTCGGCCTTATTTGGTTCCGGCCTTTTCCCGGGCGGGCGGCTCTTTCGGGAGCGGCACATCGATGCCCAGCGCCGACGCCAGATCAATTTCATGCTCCTGCTCCTGCACGATGATGCCGCGCAACGTCTCGCTTAACGCGAATTCCCCCATCGCCTCGGCCTGGCGGATGCGCTCCCGGTAGCGCCCCACCGTTTCTCGCTCGTTCTCGAGATCCGCGCGCAACATGGTAATCGGGTCGTTGGAAGCAAGGACCGGCTTGGGCGTCACGCACGGCATGCCTCCTAGGTAATCGATCTGCTTGGCAATCTTGATGGCGTGCGCCAGCTCTTCGTGGGCGTGAGTCTCCAACTCGCGTGCGATGTCCGTGTAGGCGGCCCCCTTTAATACCTGGCTGTACACGGTGTAGGCGATGATGGCCTGATACTCGCCCGCCAAGTCCCCGTTCAGCAGTTCGATCATCTCGGCCCGAGTGAGGGTGGTTCCGGTGGTGGTGTTGTCTTTAGTCATGTGTGATTGCCTTCGTCCGCCGTTGTTCGACCCCGCCGGTCTTCAGTCTTCCACCGCGAAACCGACTTTGATGGTCACCTGCCAGTGATGCACCTTCCCCTTGTGGATGTTCCCCCGCGTTTCGATCACCTGAAACCAGCTCAGGTTCTTCAGGGTTTTGCTGGCGCGCTTGATGGCCTGGTCCACGGCGTCCTCGACGGAAGTGGTCGAGGTGCCCGTGAGTTCGATGAGTTTATACACGGGGTCTTTCATGTTCGGGGCCGAGTTTATGTGACCGCGGCCGCTCGTCCTATGGGGTTAAACCCTGCCTTTGAGTTGGAACGATGGCGCTGGGGAATTGGGGCCTCGCGAAAGACAGGCGGGGGGCGAAGTCTGAAGAGTGGTTTGTTGATAATCGGAAACGCCCCCGCCCCGATGAACGGAGGCTCCGCGCCGCTCGCTTCTGCGCGGTGAAGCCGGTGCGGGCCGACTGTTTCACGCTGCGCGCTTGGATGGCGTCCCCCGCCGGGATCATAATCCAAGCACGCTGACATTTCGCTGAAGACGGACGGATGGTTCCGGGACACGAAAGGAGCAGGGGAAGGCGGATCGTTCCGGGCGCGACACCCACGGGCTAATCAATCAGCCGACGGGTCAAATCGCCGTACGCATCGATGCGCCGGTCGCGGAGGAAGGGCCAGTGGGTGCGGGTCACGTCCACCTTGCTCAGGTCGAGGGGGAGCAGCAGGTTTTCCTCCCGGTCGGTACTGGCCTTGGCGAGGATTTGCCCGGAGGTGCCGGCGATGAAGCTCTGCCCCCAGAACTCGAGACCGTCGCCGCCGATGGGGCGTTCCAAACCGACGCGATTGACGGAGGCGACATAGCAGCCGTTGGCCACGGCGTGGCTGCGCTGGATGAGTTCCCATGCGCCGTGCTGATTGGTACCGTGTTCCTTTTTCTCGCCGGGATGCCAGCCGATGGCCGTGGGGTAGAAAAGAATTTCCGCGCCCTGCATGGCGGTGAGGCGCGCGGCCTCGGGATACCATTGGTCCCAGCAGATGAGCACGCCGATCTTGGCATAGCGCGTCTGCCAGGCCTTGAAGCCCAGATCGCCCGGCGTGAAATAAAACTTCTCGTAGAAAAGCGGGTCATCCGGGATGTGCATCTTGCGGTAGATGCCGAGGAGCGAACCGTCTGCGTCGATGATGACGGCGGTGTTATGATAGACGCCGGCCGCGCGCTTCTCGAAGAGCGAGGCGACGATGACGACGGCGTGTTTTTTGGCGAGCTTTTGAAACGCGTCGGTGCTCGGTCCGGGAATGCGTTCGGCGAGGTCGAAGTTTTTGTGGTCCTCGCTCTGGCAGAAGTATTGCGAGCGAAAGAGTTCCTGGGTGCAGATGATCTGCGCGCCGGAGCGGGCGAGCTTTGTGGCCTGCGCGAGCGTCTTCTTCAGGTTGGCGGCGGGTGATTCAGCACAGGCGGTCTGAATCAGGCCGACCTTGACGATTCTGGATTTGGGCTTTGGCATCGAATTGAAATACGGCTTGGAAAAATAAGTTCAACCAGCGGCGCGGGAAAGGCTCATTCCTTCAACTCACGCGAATGATTTTCTTGGTCACGCGGGTGGCCCGCGTGGTGCGGTTGGTGCGAATCGTCCGGGTGGTGGTGCGGGCCGCGCGTTCGATGGTTCGGGTGCTGCCCTTGGCCTCGCGATTGGCCCCGGCGGCATCGAGTCCGAAGAGGTCGCGGACAAATTTACCCAGCGTCTCGTTGGTCGGACCGTAGCCCGCGCCGTAGATGTAAAACTCCAGATCGTAGAGCAGTTCGTCCGCCGTGGCGTAGCGCTGCTTCAGGTCGCGGGCTAGTGCACGATGCAGGATGGTGTTGAGCTTGTCGTCGATGCGCTTGTCGAGTTTGCGGAAATCGGGGATGGGCATGGTCAGCACGCGGGTGCGCGATTCCTCGGCGGTCGCGCCCTTGAACACGTTGCGCCCGAGCAGCAGGTGGCCCAGCACCACGCCCACGGAAAACAGGTCGGAGCGTTTGTCGGTGATCTGGAAATCCGCCTGCTCGGGACTCATGTAATCCGCCTTGCCCGCCACAACCTCACCCTCCTTGTCGGTCAGGAAGCCTGCCGCCTTGGCCACGCCGAAGTCGGTCAACTTCACGTCGCCCTCGAAGGCGATCATGATGTTCTTGAGGCTCACGTCGCGGTGGACGATGCCGAGCGGCTTGCCGTGCTTGTCGGTCTTGGCGTGCGCGTAAGCCAGGCCGCGGCAGACGCGGCTGGCGATGAACACGGCGAGTTCGGCGGGCAGCTTCTTGTTCTTGTCGTCCACCTTTTGCAGGAACTGCTCGAGGTTCGCGCCGTTGATGTATTCCATCGCGATGTAGTAGATGCCGTTCAGCTCCCCGAGCTGGTAGGTCTGCACGATGTTGGTGTGGATCAAGTCGGCCACCAGCTTGGCCTCGCCGATGAAATTTTCGATGAACTCCTTCTGCGTGGCGAAGTTTTGGCGGATGACTTTGATGGCCACGCGCTTCAAAAATTCGCGCGCGCCGTGCTGCTCGGCTTCATAGACGATGCCCATGCCGCCCTCGAAGATTTTGCGCACCACTTCGTATCGTTGCTCGCCGCGAATGGAAAACAGGCTGGCCATGAGGCGGGATGTTCTGGAAATGCGGGGTCAAGTCAAGCCCATGCTGGCGCGGCGAAACGCGTGTTTGGTCGCGGAAAAATTTTAGAAAATCTCTTGCGCGACCCCTTCCGAGGGCTTTAATACGCATCAAATCACGCGGGTAAAGCGCGTGAAAAATAAAACAAAACAACCAATAACAACACTATGGCCAAAGCCCTTTCCAAATCCCAAATCGCCGCCGCGATCGCCGACAAAAACAGCCTGACCAAAAAGCAGGCCACCGAAATTCTCGAGTCCATTACGGAACTCGCCTACAAGAACGCCAAGAACAGCTTCACCCTGCCCGGCCTCGGCAAGCTCGTGCTCGTGAACCGCAAAGCCCGCGTCGGCCGCAACCCGGCCACTGGCGCGTCCATCAACATCCCGGCCAAGAAGGTCGTGAAGTTCCGCGTCGCCAAGGCCGCTAAGGACGCGATCCTCGGCGCCAAGTAATCGTCCCTCTTTCAAAAAAGGCACTCTGCTCGTCAGAGTGCCTTTTCTTTTTTTCTCATGAAATTTGCCATCGTCGGTTGCGGTGCGCTGGGCAGCTACTATGGCGCGAAGTTGTGTCGTGACGGGCAGGAGGTCCACTTCCTCTTGCGCAGCGATTACGAAACGGTGCGCCGGCATGGTCTTCGCATTCGCAGCCTGGAAGGCGACTTTCATGTGAACCCCAAGTGTGCGCGCACGCCGGAAGAAATCGGCGAGTGCGATGTGGTGTTGATTGGTCTGAAGACTACGGCGAACGATCAGTTTGCCACGTTGCTTCCGCCGCTGGTCGGCCCGCGCACCGCCGTGGTCACGCTGCAAAATGGACTGGGCAATGAAGAACAACTCGCCGCTATTTTTCCACCCACTCAAATTCTCGGCGGGCTTTGTTTCGTCTGCCTGAACCGCACCGAACCGGGCGTCATCCAGCATCTGGCGCACGGACGGATTGTGCTCGGCGAATTCTCCGGCTGGCCCGAACCGCGCACCCACGACATCGCCAGCGCCATTCGTCACGCCGGGGTGCCGTGCGTCGTCACCGACAACCTGCGGCGCACGCACTGGGAGAAGTTGGTCTGGAACATTCCCTTCAACGGACTTGGCGTGGCGGGCGCGGCGGGCTATGACGCGGTCCAGGCCGGTGCCTGGGGCGCCACCGTGACGCCGGGTTCTTGCCTGCCCTCGGACCAGTTGCTCGACGGGGCGCGCTGGGAAGCACTCGTGCGCGAGTTGATGCATGAAGTGATCAGCGCCGCGCACGCGCTTGGATTAAAAATCCCCGACGATTACGCCGAGCACGAGATCGCGCGCACCCGCCCTATGGGCGCTTATCGCGCCTCGACGCTGATTGATTTCGAGCGCGGTCTGCCCCTGGAACTGGAGGCGTTGTTTTTGGAACCGTTCCGCCAGGCTCAACGGGCCGGAGTGCCGACACCGCGATTGGCGGCACTGGCAACGGTGCTCCGGCAGTTGGCCGCGCGTCGTGATTGTTCCCTTTCCTCACCTCCCCGCCCCGCCGCTTGACTGCGCGGCGCACTTCCCTAGCCTCACCCGCACACGATGATACGCTCTGCTGTCACCATCTCGCTCGTCCCGGAATTGCGCGGCGGGCCGTTTGTTTTTTGGGACGACTTGGCCGTCGGATGCGCGCAGGCCGCCGCCTGTGGCTTCGACGCGGTGGAATTGTTTTATCACGAAGCCGCCGCCGTGGACGTCATCGCGCTCCGACAGTTGCTCGATCAACATCATCTGGCCGTCGCCGCATTCGGCAGCGGGGCTGGATGGGTGAAACACAAGTTGCGCCTCACCGATCCGGACGCCGCTGTGCGCCGTCGGGCCATCGACTTCGTGGCGCGGTTCATTGACGTGGGCGGGGAGTTTCACGCGCCGGTCATTCTCGGTTCCATGCAAGGACGCTGGGGTGAAGGCGTCTCGCGCGATCAATGTCTGGAATGGCTGGGCGAAGCGTTGAACGAACTTGGTGAACGCGCGGCGGCGAAGAACGTGCCCATGCTCTACGAATTTCTGAACCGCTACGAAACCAATCTCTTCAACACCGTCGAGCAGGCGCTGGCTTTTCTAAAGACGCTGCGCACCGACAACGTGAAGCTGCTCTGCGATCTCTTTCACATGAACATTGAGGAGCGCGACCTCGCGGCGTCGCTGCGCCTGGCGGGTGTCAAAGTGGGGCATGTGCATTTCGCCGACACCAACCGCCTCGCCATCGGCGGCGGCCATCTCGACGTGCCGCCCATCGCGCAGGCGCTGCGCGACATTGGTTACGATGGATTCATCTCCGCCGAAGTGCTGCCGCTGCCCGATGGTCTTTCGGCCGCGCGCCAGTCGATGGCGAGTTTCCGTAAATTTTTCCCGACCTGACCGACAACCCACACCCCGCACACCCCGATGTTAAAACACCAGCTCATCCATCCCCAGATCAACGAAGTGCTTGGTCGTGCCGGGCATCACGCCAAGATTCTGATTGCCGATGGCAACTACCCCGCCTCGACCAAGAAGGGGCCGAACGCGATCGTGGTGTCCCT
>JAYVWQ010000353.1:0-10883 GCA_043785945.1 Akkermansia sp. | reverse complement strand
TTCTTCACCATGAACAAGCGCTGGCGGCTGGTGGATTTGCCGGGCTACGGATTCGCCCATGTGGCGCGGGTGGACCGGGCGCAGTTCAACCAGGCGGTGCTCCACTACCTGCAACGCCGCAAGAGTCTCTGCTGTGTCTTCGCACTCATCGACTCCAGCCTGCCGCCGCAGGCGATTGATCTGGAGTTCATCGCCTGGCTCGCGCGCAAGGCGGTGCCGTTCGTCCTCGTCTTCACCAAGACGGACACGGTGACGCCTGAGGAAGTAAAGGCGAACATCGCAGCCTTCACGGAGAGCATCGCGAGCTGGTTCGAGCAACTGCCGGAGATGTTTCACTGCTCGGCGACCGCGCGCCGGGGCCGGGGGGAGCTGCTCCACATGATCGACAAATCCATCATCGCCGGGCGGAATGAAACCCGGATCGAGCCGGAACCTCCGTCCGCCCCCGCCGACGTGCCCCCGCCCGAAGACCCGCACGCCCAGGGCTGGATCGTGCGCGCCGGGGGCAGCCGCGTGAAGGGACCGAAGCGCGCGCGCCCGTGGTGAGGTGCCGCGCGGGACAGCTCGCAGGGCGCGGATGCCCCTCGCCCGCGCCCGCTTGCTTCCCCAGCCGCCGTTTGTTATCAGCCCATGAATGATGCACGCGCCCACCGCGATTTGTTAGCCTGATGTCCACGACCCATTCATCTGACCGCGTCCGCGTGGATGGAAAATTTTTCCGTCTCGGCGACAAAAAATTTCACCCCAAGGGCGTCACCTACGGACCCTTCGCGCCGGATGCAGATGGTGACCGCTACGCCTCGCGCGAGCAGACGGTGAAGGACTTCGCGCTCATCCACGAACTGGGCGCGAACACGCTGCGCGTCTATCACGTCCCGCCGCGCTGGTTCCTCGATCTCGCGCAGGAGCACGGGCTGAAGCTGCTCATCGACATTCCGTGGCGCAAGGACCGCGTCTTCCTCGACTCGCCGAGCGTGTGCGCCGAGGCCAGGACGGCGGTGCGCGAGGCGGCGGCCCTCTGCGCGCGACACCCGGCCGTGTTTGCCTTCAGCGTGGTGAACGAGATCGCCAGCGACATCGTGCGCTGGAGCGGCGCGGATCGGGTGGCGCAGTTCATCGAGGAACTGGTGGCCGAGGCCAAGGCGGTGGACCCTGAGTGCCTTTGCACCTTCGGCAATTTTCCTCCGACGGAATTTCTGCGCCCGCAGAACTTGGATTTTCATTGCTGCAACGTCTATCTGCACCAGCGCCGGCCCTTCGAGAACTACCTCGCGCGACTCCAGATGATCGCCGACACCAAGCCGCTGGTCATCGGCGAGACCGGCATCGACTCGGGGCGCGAGGGCGAGGACCACAAGTGCGAAATCCTGGCGTGGCAGATCGAAGCCGGCTTTCAGCGCGGACTGGCCGGGCTGTTTCTTTTCAGCTTCACCGACGACTGGTTTCGCAACGGCATCCAGATCGAAGACTGGACGATGGGCCTGACCACGCGCGACCGGACGCCCAAGCCCTCCTTTCGCGCCGTGCAGCGCGCCTTCGCCAAGGCCCCGTATTTTCCGCTGCCGTCGTATCCGCGCGTGTCGGTGGTCGTGGCCAGTTACAACGGCGCAAAAACTCTGGAGCTGTGCCTGGCTTCGCTGGAGCGGCTGAACTATCCCGACTACGAAGTCATCCTCGTGGATGACGGCTCCACGGATTCATCGCACCGCATCGCCGTCCAGCATCCGCGCGCGCGCTACATTTTTCAGGAGAACAAGGGACTCTCGGTCGCGCGCAACACCGGCATCAACGCCGCCACGGGCGAGATTGTGGCCTTCACCGATTCGGACTGCCGCGCCGATGAGGACTGGCTGCATTACCTGATCGGCGATCTGCTGGCCGGAGATTTCGCGGGCATCGGCGGACATAATTTCCTGCCGCCGGAAGATTCATGGGTCGCCGCCGCCGTCATGGTGTCACCGGGCGGTCCGGCCCACGTGATGTTGAACGACCGGGAGGCCGAGCACATCCCCGGCTGCAACATGGCGTTCTACAAATGGGCGCTGGATGAGATCGCCGGCTTCGATCCCATCTACCGCAAGGCGGGCGACGACGTGGACGTGTGCTGGCGGTTGCAGCAGGCAAATTATCGCATCGGCTTCAGCCCGGCGGGTTTCGTCTGGCACTACCGCCGCTCGACGGTGCGCGCCTATCTCAAACAGCAGGCCGGCTACGGCGAGGCCGAGGCGCTGCTCATCACCAAGCATCCGGAGTATTTCAATTCCGCCGGCAACAGCATCTGGCGCGGGCGCATCTACAGCGCGTCGAACATGGGCGTGGTCGTGCGCCGCTCGGTCATTTACCACGGGCCGTTCGCCGGTGGATTTTTCCAGACGCTCTATGCGCCCCCGCCGGCCTTCGCCCTCATGCTCGCGACGTCGCTGGAATATCACGTCCTCATCACGCTGCCGCTGCTCGTGCTCTCGGTGCCGTTCACCTTTCTCTGGCCGCTCGGAGTGATGAGCCTGTGCGTTTCCATCGCGGTCTGCCTCGCGGCGGCCTCGCAGGCGCAGATTGTGAAGAGCAAGAAGCGCCTCTGGTCGCGCCCGCTCGTGGCGTTGCTCACGTTCCTGCAACCCATCGCGCGCGGCAAAGCCCGCTACGAGGGACGCCTGCGCATCAACACCACGCCGGCCAACGCCTTCTACCGCGTCACGCAGATCGCCAGCCTTGACCGGGGCGAACCGCTCGACGAGGTCCAGTACTGGTGCCACACCGGACTCGACCGTCTGAGCTTCGCCCAGTCGATTGTGGAAAAGCTCGAGCAGGAAAAATGGCAGCACAAACCCGACGCTGGCTGGGACGAGTTCGACGTGGAAATTTACGGCACGCGCTGGAGCCGGTTGCAGCTCACCACTGTGGCCGAGGCCGTGGAGAAGGGGCATCAGCTCTTCCACTGCCGCCTGAGCGCGGGCTGGTCGTTCCTCGCCCAGGTCATGTTCTGGTCCGCCTGCGGATTGGAGCTGGTCTTCATCGGCATGGTGGCCTCGGCCATGCCGTGGCTCTGGATGCTGCTCCTCACCCTGCCACTGCTCGGCCTCTACCTCGAATACGAGAAGCGCCTCCTGCAACGCCTGATCGTGGCCCTGCTCGATGACCTCGCGGTCAAGCACGAGCTGACCAAGGTGCCCTTCGAGAAGACGCGGGAGAAGAAGGAGAAAACTCCAACCGCCAAGTCAGGGGAGCCGCCCCAGCCGGTTTGAACTTGGGCGCTGTCCTGCCCGCGCTTTTCCTTGGCGCAGCCGCGCCTTCCTTGCATCTTCCCACCACACGCGCTCGCGCAACCTATGACTCAGTATCAGCAACTGCTCCGGCTCGTTCTGGAGGAAGGTAAGACCAAGACCGACCGCACCGGCACCGGCACCATCTCGGTCTTTGGCGCGCAGGCGCGCTTCCCGCTGGGTGAAAGTTTCCCACTGCTCACGACCAAGAAGCTCCACCTCAAATCCATCCTCTACGAGCTGCTCTGGTTTCTGCGCGGCGATACGAACGTGAAGTGGCTCAACGAACACGGCGTGACCATCTGGAACGAGTGGGCCGACGCGGAGGGCAACCTCGGCCGCGTCTATGGCGCGCAATGGTGCGACTGGCGCACCGCTGATGGCCGCTCGATCAACCAGATCGACCGCGTCATCGAGCAGATCAAAAAAACTCCCGACAGCCGCCGCCTGATGGTGAGCGCATGGAACGTGGGCGAGATCGAGCAGATGGCGCTGCCGCCCTGCCACACCCTGTTCCAGTTCTTCGTGCAGGACGGTGAGCTGAGCTGCCAGCTTTACCAGCGCAGTGCGGACCTGTTCCTCGGCGTGCCCTTCAACATCGCGAGCTACGCCCTGCTCACGCTCATGGTCGCGCAAGTCACCGGACTCAAACCCGGCACCTTCGTCCACACCTTCGGCGATCTGCACCTCTACTCAAACCATCTTGAGCAGGCGAAGCTGCAACTCAGCCGCGAGCCGCGCCCGCTGCCGACGATGAAGCTGAACCCGGCGGTGCAAAACATCCACGACTTCCAGTTCGAGGACTTCACCCTTGAAGGCTACGATCCGCACCCGGGCATCAAGGCGCCGATTGCCGTCTAGACGACCCCATGATCAAACCATTCCTCCGCCACGCTGCCCTGCTTATCAGCCTTGCCGCGCTCTCCGGCTGTGCGACCGCACCGCGACCGGGAACCATCGCACACCGCATGGGCGACGAGATTGTGTTGGCGGGCCAGTTTGTTCACACCGGCACGCGTGTCGTCTTGTGGATCGATCCCGGCGGCTATGATGCCTACCGCGTGGAGCGGCGGTTTGCGCCCTTCGATCAAGCGTCCTGGGAAACTTCGCAGGTGGCGGTGGCGGCGTTGAAGATGCCGAACCGCTACGGGCTGCGCCGGGACGCCTCGTTGACGCCGGCGCAAATCGAACAGGTGCGCGGCGGCGGCTGGGATTTGCCGCTGCTGCAACAGGTCGTCGATCAATTCGTCATCCACTTTGATGCTTCGGGCACGAGCCGGCAGTGCTTCAAGACACTGCACGACGCGCGCTGTCTGAGCGTCCACTTCATGCTCGATCTCGACGGAACCATTTATCAGACGCTCGACGTGAAGGAGCGCGCCTGGCACGCCACGACTTCCAATACGCGTTCGATCGGCATCGAGGTCGCGAGTCCGGGCGCTTTCCCGGCGGGCGAGGCCGGGCCGCTCGACTCATGGTATGCGCCGGACACCAATGGCGGGGTTCATATCAAACTGCCCCAGAGCCTCGGGGATGGCGGCATCCGCACGCCCAACTTTGTCGCGCGACCGGCTCGCGCCGAGCTGGTGACAGGGGACATCCAAGGCAGGCCGACCGTGCAATACGATTTCACGCCGGAGCAGTATAAGGCACTGGCGCATCTGACCGCCGCGCTCTGCCGGACGCTGCCGAAAATCCGCTGCGATTATCCGCGTGATGCAAACGGCCAACTGGTGCGGGCCAAACTTCCTGACGACGAGTTGAACCGCTATGAAGGCGTGCTGGGTCACTACCATGTGCAGTCGAACAAGGTCGATCCCGGCCCGGCGTTTCAATGGGACCGGGTGATCGATGGGGCGCAGGCGCTGCTGGCCGAGCCAGTCGGAACCTCCGCCAAAGGTGGCGCGCTGCTGCTCCGCTCGCGCGGGCCGTGAGCCAAGTTCCAGCCGTCCGCCGCTTGCAGCCGCCCGCGCCGCCCGGCATAGTCGGAATCGCATGAGTGATCGCCAACTGATTCTGGAAGCAGTGCAAGAGATGCCGGATCAGGCTTCGTTCCCGGAAATTCTCGATGAGCTGCTGCTGCTCGGCACGGTCCGGCAGCGCCTCGCCAAGGTGGAGAGTGGTGCCGCCACCGGGCAGTCCTCCGAGAAGGTCGCCGAACTGCTGCGCCAATGGATTACCAAGTAATCTGGATGGACGAGGCCATTGACGATTTGAAGTCCATCGTGCTCCGCATTGCTGAAGACCATCCCGAGGCGGCGCGGCGCTGGGGTGAACAGCTCCGGCAAAAGCCCCTCGCCCTTTCAGAGCATCCGCGTCTCGGGCGGCGGTTTGAAAAACTGGGTCGTGATGACGTGCGCGAACTGAACGTGCCGCCGTATCGCATCATTTACCATGTGCAGGACGCGGTGCGGAAAGTTTGGATTCTGACGGTGTGGCATGGCGCGCGCCAGGAGCCGGACCTTTCCATCCCGTGAAATACTTCAAAGCCATCGCGGCCATGTCGGAGAACCGGGTCATCGGGGAGGGCAACCGGATTCCGTGGCATCTGCCGGAGGACTTCAAGTGGTTCAAACAGATGACCACGGGCAACGTCATCGTGATGGGGCGCAAGACGTTTGAGTCGATTGGCAAGCCGCTGCCCAACCGCAAGACCCTCGTGCTCACGCGGCATCCGCAGCATTTGATTCACGCGCTCCCGGAAGTCTTTGGCGCGTATCACGAGTGGCGCGGGGGGCGGCACCTCCAGCGGGCCTACCAGTTTCACTTCACCAAGATCGGGGGCAACCCGACGGATGAGATTTTCATCTTCAACTCGCTGGACAAGCTGGTCCCGGATGATTTTCCCACGGACATTTTCATCTGTGGCGGCGCCCAGATTTACGAGCAGGCGCTGCCGCGTTGTTCGGACCTCTACTTGACGCGGGTGAAACGCACGGTGGAGGGTGATGTTTTCTTTCCGCCCTTTGAGGAATCTTTTCGGCGCCTCGCCACGATCCAGGACACGCCGGAGTTTTGCATCGAACACTGGCGGCACAAGAGCCTCGGGAGTGCATGAAGTCTGAACCTGCACCTGGCGGCCGGGCGTGGTTCTGCGTGCGCACGCAGACCAAGCACGAACACATCGCGGCGGCGCGGCTGCGCGTGGAGGGGGTGGAGGTTTTTCTGCCCCGCATCCGCTTCAAGAAACCGAGCGTGCGCGGGCCGGTCTGGGTGACGGAGGCGCTGTTCCCGAATTATCTCTTCGCGCGTTTTGATCCGTATCTCTCGCTGCGGTTGGTGCGGAGTGCGGCGGGGGTGGCGACGGTGGTGGGCTTCGGCGGGCATCGGCCCACGGTGCCAGATGGGGTGGTGGAGGAATTGCGCGCCGCCCTGGGGCGGGAGGAATTGCATGTCATCGACGAAATGCTGAAGCCGGGCGACCCGGTGCAGATTTCAGGCGGGGCGCTGCACGGACTGATGGCGGTGGTGACACAGGTGCGGCCGGGGAGGGAGCGGGTGCGGGTGCTGCTGGAGTTCCTCGGTCAGCAGACGAGCGTGGAGCTGGGGACGGAGGCGGTGCTGCGCGCGGAGTCGCCGCGCGGGCGTTTGTTATAGGCCGAAGACGGCGGGATCGGGCATGGGCCGGGCAGGAATCTCCGAGCTGGTTTCGGGCGTGGCCGCATCCGGCAGGGCGAAGGGCACACCCGTGCGCCGGGTCCAGCGCCGCGCGGCGTGGAGCCAGGTTTCTGCCGCCAGCTCGCTGAGGAGTTGAAATTTTTTCTCGCCCATTTTCTGTGGGGCCTGGAGTTCCAGCCACACCGTCTCTCGCCCAAAGTGCAGCTCGTGCGGGGCGCTGAACGGATTCGCGGCGGCTGATTTCGCCATCCAGATGCGGCAGGCGCCCCGGTGGGTCAGGAACAGGCCGGTGAAGCCAAGCTTGCCGGCCAGGAAGGTGAAATCCTGCCAGAGCGCGCCCAGGGAAGCGCAACGGTCGGCCTCCAGTTCCAGCCAGCTCCGCAGCAGGAGGGCGTATTGGATTTCCTTGCGGGCCTCCAGGGAATTGCCCACCGCCGTGCCGATGGTCAGCCAGTTTTTAATCAGCCCGAGGCTGGGCGCGGCGACGATGAGCACGACGAAAGCGCCGCCGAAAAGGATGGGCGTGAGCCGGCCATCCGACCAGAAGGCCACGAAGGCCAGTGCGAGGAAGAGCAGCGACACTCCGTAGAGCAGCAGCACCGCGCGCCGCCGCGAATGGCCAGCGCCCAACAGACGGTGGTGAATGTGCCCCCGGTCCGCCCGGAAAATGGGCAGCCCCTGGCAGGCCCGCCGCATGATGGAAAACGTCACGTCCAGAATGGGCAGGGCGAGGGCGAAGATGGGGGCGATGAGCGCGGCCGCAATGGTCCCCTTGTTCGAGCTTTGGATGGTCAGCCCGGCGATCAGATAGCCGAGGAAATAAGCGCCGCCATCGCCCAGATAAATTTTCGCGGGCGGGAAATTAAAAAAGAGAAACGCCAGCAGCGCCCCCGCCATGCCCGTCGAGATGCAGAGGGAATACAGATTTCCCTGGTAACTGACATAGACCAGCAGAGCCATGAGCATCAGCCCAATGCCTGTGGCCAGGCCGTCGATGCCGTCGATCAGGTTGATCAGGTTGGTCAGGGCCACCAGCCAGAAGACCGTGGCCACGACGGACCACCCACCGAGCTGATAAACGACGCCATTGAGCGGATTCTTAAACGTGTCCACCCGCATTCCGAAATAGAACGCGGTCAGGGCGATCAGGATTTGCCCGATCAATTTCTTCTTCGCCCCCAGCGGGGAGAGGTCGTCCCACAGGCCGAGGGCAAACATGGCCAGGCTGGTCACACCCAGCACGATCCGGGGATGGTCGGGCCGCAGATCATCCACGGCAAAGGAGGCGGCCACGATGAGCACAAAAGCCGTGGCCAGCCCGACGCCCCCCAGCCGGGGCACCGCCGTCTGGTGCGTCTGGTGCATCTCGCGCCGATGGGCCACGAAGGGCGCGAGCCGCCGGATGACCAGCGGCACCACGCCGAGGGTGATGGCAAAGCCGAGCAGGCCGAAGATCAAAGCGATCAAAAGCATGCAGGGAATGGCATCTTGTAATTGTGTCCACATGTGAGGAAGTCGCATTAGGTCGGGTCAGACGAATACAAGCGACTGGACAAACTTCTATAAATTACCTCCGCCAAAGACAAGCACGATTGTCGCGACATTTTCACCGGGCATTCCTCCCCGTCAGAGCATGGCAAAATTGTGCCAACGGCACGCCGGGCTGGGCGGCGGCCCACCGTTCACTGGCGCCCCGCACGCGTTGATATTCGGCGCCGCGCCCGGCCCAGCCGCGCAGCAACCCGGCCAGCGCCCGGCCGTCGTCCCCGGACAGCGCAGCGCCGGTGCCGGATTCCAAAATGAGCCGGGCCGCCTCGCTGGCCGGCGGACCGAGGAAGACGCAGGGCCGCCCCGCCGCGAGCACGCCATAAACTTTGCTCGGCACCACCAGGCCGGACAGCGCCTCGTGCATGGAGGCCAGATGCGCGTCGGCGGCGGAGAGGCGGGCGTGAAGTTGATCAAGCGGCGCGGGGCCGCGAAATGCGACGTTCGGGCAGCCGGTCAGTGAGGTCCGCAATGAATCCAGTTTCGGTCCTGAACCGGCGAAAACGAAACGCACCGGCGCAGCCTCGCAATCCAGAATTTTCACGGCTTCGATAATGGCCTCGAAGGGATGGGCCAGACCGAAGTTGCCGGAATACATGACGGTGAAGGGGGGCGGGGAAATTGTGGATTGTGGATTGAGGATTGGGGATTGGGGATTGGAGAGGGAAGCCGCGCTGCCCTCTGACTTCGGCCCACCACTTCGGCCCACCGGCCAGTTGGGGATCACGGTGATCTTGTTTTCGTCGAGACCGCGCGCGATCAGCCTCTCCTTCATGCAGCGGCCCACGGCGATGATGTGATCGTGGCGTCGCAAGGACCACGAAGAGAGCCAGCGCAACAAGCCGGCGGCCCAACCCTTTTTGCGCACCACGCCCAGTTCCTCCGCCACCTCGGGATAAATGTCCTGTGCCCAATGCACGAGCCGGGAGCGTTTCCAAAATTTCAGCAAGGGACCGAGCAGCAGCAAGAGCGGCGGATCGGTGAGCGTCACGATCACCTCGTGCCGGGGCCGGCGCAGCGCGCGCCCGAGCAGCGCCGGATACAGCGACGCGTAGGCGAGGGCGCGCTTCCACAACGCGGCGCGGGTGAAGGGCAGGCCGCGCACGCGGTGGATTTCGAGTTTCGGGTTTCGAGTTTCGAGAGGGGGAGTTCCAGCCGCGACGATGCTCACCTGCCAGCCCGCCTGCGCCAGGGCTTCCGCCAGTTCGGCGAGCAACTGCCCGGTCGCTCCGTGGTCGGGCGGATAGACGCGGTTGAGGAAGAGCACGGATTTCATTTTAATTGCGGGCGGATGAGCCGGGGCAGTTCCGCGCGCAACAATTCTTCCGCGTGCGCGGCATCGCGCGCGCCTCCGATGGCAATCTGAATGACCCGCTGGCCGGGGTTGCGCCGCTGCTCCCGCACCGCCTGCCCGCGCGCCGACCAGGTGAGAAATTCCGTCGCCGCGTTCTGTTCCGTCGCGCCTTCCTCCCAGAGCGTGTAGAAAACAAAGAGCGGACGCCCGTTCTGCTCGGTGGTGAAACAGCGGAAGGGCAGCGCCACGCCCGCCACGGCCCACGACTGCGGGCCGGACATGGCCGACAATTTCTTCCCGGCGGCGGGCAGGCAGATTTCCGGGGTGTGGTTGCGGGCCAGGGACACGGCGACCCGGCCGGGGAACCAGCGCAGCGAAATCATCTGCCAGCGCGTGCCATCGTCATTCACCCACGCGCCGGATTCGCCCTCGTTGAAGCGTAAAATTTCCACTGCCGCGCGCGGCAGTTCGACCGCCCGGAAGCCGGTTCGTTCGCGGGGCAGCACGGCCTGCCAGTCGGCGGTGGCCGCGCGGGGCGCGTTCGCGTACCAGAAGTGAATGGCCATCTCACCGGCGAACAAAATGAGCACGGCGAAAATCAAACCCCGGGACCACGGAACTGCGGGACCATGGGAAGAGCAGACATCCGAGGTCGGAGGTCGGAGGTCGGAAGACGGGGCGGCGGTGGGTGGAAGGACGGGTTGAAAGTTCTGGGAAGAAATCGACACCTCACCCCCAGCCCTCACCCCCAGCCCCTCTCCCATCTGATGGGCGAGGGTGGCGTCGGGCTCTCCCTGATCGAGGCGGAGAGGGAGGTTGCTGGGGCGGGAAGATTGAGGATTGAGGATTGAGGATTGGGAATTCGAGGTGGCCACCAGGCTGGCTTCTGACTCCTGACCTCTGACCGCTGCCCTCTGCCTCTTCCCCAGCCACGCCGCCGCCGCCCACACCCCGCCGAAGCAGCCGAGCAGAATCGCCGTGCCCGCCGGGTCGTGCCAGCGTTGCACCGCCGTCGTGCCTTGTTGCGCGGCCACCAGTGAGAGCGTCAGCGTGCGCGCGAGATTGAAGACACAGGCCAGCGCGAAGGCCGCGCCGCACAGGGCCGCGCGCCGTCCCACGCTCAGCCGCTGCCATTCGCCGAAAAACAGCGCCAGCATCAGCGCCGC
>JAYVWQ010000352.1:0-4553 GCA_043785945.1 Akkermansia sp. | reverse complement strand
CACCTTCTGGTTCACCGTGCCGCGCGCCAGGAGGCGGCTTCGCCGGTGTTACCGAAACGGTCCACGGCGCGGAGGGAAAGGGCCTCGGGCGCGGTGCTGGTGTCGGTGGCCCAGCCGTTCGAGCTGCTGGGGAGAAGTTTTGTCTGCCAGTGGTCGCCGCGCTTCGTTTGCACGAGCCAGAAGCGCACCTCCGTCCGGTTGGTCATCGCCCAACTAAATTGAAGACGGCCCGCCTCGGTCTTGGGACTGAGCAGTTGGGGTGCAGGAAGTTTGCTCACGGCGTTATTCATCGACGGCACGAGGGCCGGGGCGGTGTAGATGCTGCGCAAGAGGGCTTCATCCACATCGCCTTTGTTCTTCATCAGCGCGCGCATGTTCCAGTGGATGTGTCCGGCCACGCCGGGTTGCTGGCGGGTCAATTCGATCTGCCGGACAATCTCGCTGGCGGGCCAGCCTTTGCTGCCGCCGTCGGTCACGGCATCCGGGCCGGCGTTCCCGATGGCCGTGGTGTTCATGCCGGCCACGATCATCCGCTGCTTGGGATTGTTCTCCGTCCACCACTTGAGCAGGACGGGGAAACTTTGCGCGGGCGGATCGATGCGCCAGTAGAGCTGCGGGGCCACGTAATCGAGCCAGCCTTGGGCCAGCCAAGTGCGCGGATCGGCGTAGATGGATTGATACTGATCGAAGCCTTTGATCTGCGCGGGAAAACCGGGCCGGTAGATGCCGAAGGGGCTGATGCCGACTTTGACCCACGCCTTGGTGGCGTGAACGTCGCGGTACATGCGCTGAATGAAACGGTTCACGTTGTCCCGCCGCCAGTCGTCACGCGCGAGCTTGCCGCCGGATTGCTGGTAGCTCGCCCAACTGCGCGAATCCGGGAAGGTGATTTCTTTGCCGGCCGCATCCTTCTCCCGGTAGGGGTAGAAGTAGTCGTCGATGTGAATGCCATCGATGTCGTAGCGCTGCACCACATCGAGGATGACGCGCGCCGAGTAGTCGTGGACCTCCTTCATTCCAGGATCGAGCCACAGATGAGTGCCGTAGGTTTTGACCAGCGCCGGATAGGTCTTGCTGATGTGATTGGCGGCGAGATTGTTCTTGGAGCCGGTCGAGTGCCGCGCCCGGAAGGGATTGAACCAAGCATGCAATTCGAGTCCCCGGGCGTGGGCCTGCGTCACGATAAACTCCAGCGGATCCCAGAAGGGATTCGGGGCCTGGCCCTGGGTGCCGGTGAGATATTCCGACCACGGCTCAATCTTAGAGGCGTAAAGTGCGTCGCACGCGGGGCGCACTTGGAAGACCACGACGTTGAGCCGAAGCGCGGCGCATTTATCGAGGATGGCAAGCAGCTCATCCTTTTGCTGCGGCGTGCCGAGACCGGGTCTGGAGGGCCAGTCGATGTTGTTCACGGTGGCGACCCAGGCTCCGCGAAATTCCCGCGTGACGGAGGGCGGCATAGACGGCGCGACCGGAGCGGGGACGGGGTTGGTCGCGGCGTGGACAACGACGAGGGCGAGCCAGCAAAGCAGAGCGAGGCGAATCACGGATGGATTGACGGGAAAAGAGCGGGCGTGTTCAAGGACAACTCCTGATTCTCACCGCTCTTATCCGGCGAACGGGTGGCTCGATCTAATCCCGCTCGCGCTCTTCGTTCTCGGACTCCTTCAAGTCGGCTTCGAGAAATTTCCGCACCTTGAGCATCACGAGACCGACGCCAGTGAGGCAGCCGACCGCCAGAGCCAGGCCGATGAAGACATCTTTGCGTTTCTCCGGCGGGATGAATTTGAGCGGATACAGAAAGGCCAGCACGCCCACGAGGAGCAGTCCGGCGGAGAAGACGAGAAACTTTTTCCGGCGTTGCTCCGGCGCTTTTTCCGACGCCATGCGGGCTACGAGCCGCCAGTAAAACCACGTCAGCGGCGCGGCCACGAGAAAGGCGAGGACCGCACTCGCATTCACCTCGAAGGCGAGGCCAGCCGGTCCGGAGTTCACGGCAAAGAGCGTCGCAATCATGGCCCCAAAAGCAAGGGACGAGCCGAAGCCCGCGATGTGAAAAAGCGTGCTGTTGCTGCCGGCGGCGGAATCGTTGCTCTTCACCATGCCGTGCAGCCTACTCGACGCGCGAGACACCGCAACCCGGGACAATTTCTCCGATCATCCAAGCCCTGTGACCGGTGGCCTGGATGAATTGCAAAACGTCACGGGCGCGTTCGTTGGCCACGACCGTGACCATGCCGATGCCCATGTTGAAGACCTGATACAGTTCCGCCTCCGGCACGCCGCCCTTCTCCTTGATCATCTGGAAGATGGGCAGCATCTCCCAAGTGCCCTTGTGAATGACCGAGTCGCATTTGGCTGGGAGGACGCGCGGGATGTTGTCGATGAAGCCGCCGCCCGTGATGTGGGCGAAGGAGCGGATGGACCGGGCGCTGACTTCGGGCTGAGGGTTGAACTTCTTCAACAGCTTCTGCACCAGCGGGCCGTAGCTGACGTGAACCTTGAGCATCTCGTCGCCGATGGTGTTCTTCAGTTCCGGCACGCGCGTCTTCGGTTTCATCTTCAATTTCTCGAAGAAAATCTGGCGCGCGAGCGAGTAACCGTTGGTGTGCAGGCCGCTCGCTTCCATCCCGATGATGATGTCGCCGCGCTTGATCGATTTCTGGCCGTCGAGCATCCGTGATTTCTCGACCACGCCCACCACCGTGCCGCTGACGTCGTATTCGCCGGCCTGATAAAAGCCCGGCATCTGCGCGGTCTCGCCGCCGATGAGCGAGCAGTTGTTCTCGGTGCAGGCCTTGGCGAAACCTTTCACGATGTCGGTGAAGACGCGCGGTTCCAATTTGCCCGTGCCCAGGTAATCGAGGAAGAAGAGCGGTTCGGCTCCGAGCACCGCGATGTCGTTCACGCAATGGTTCACCAGGTCCTGGCCGATGGTGTCGTGACGGTTCATGGCGAAGGCAATCTTCAGCTTCGTGCCCACGCCATCGACACTGGAGACGAGGACGGGCTGCTGGTAGCGCTTCACGTCGAGGGCGAAGAGGCCGCCAAAACCGCCGACCTTGCCGAGCACTTCGCGGCGATGCGTGGAGGCGAGCAATTGGGGCAGCGTGGCTTTGACTTTGTTGCCGAGGTCGATGTCCACACCTGCGCGGGCGTATGCTTTTTGTTTCATCAGGGCGGGGAGTAAAGCGGCAAGCGCAAAGCCGCGCCAACAGAAAAAAGGCTGT
Organism: Akkermansia sp.; assembly: GCA_043785945.1. Lineage (GTDB taxonomy): Bacteria > Verrucomicrobiota > Verrucomicrobiia > Limisphaerales > SIBH01 > JANNGC01. The sequence continues at coordinate 1,323 of JAYVWQ010000352.1, read as the reverse complement.
CCCGGGCCGCGCTCGGATGCTCCTCTGGGAAGACCCGTCCGGAAATCCGCTCGGCTTTTCCCGCGCGCTCTTTCACCATGCGGGCATGGCGCAATTCTCCGAATTCAAGTCTCAGGCCGTCGTGATCACCGGCGGAGCCAACGGCATTGGCGCGGCCACGGTGCGGGAGTTTCATCAGCAGGGCGCGCGGATTTTCTTTTGCGACCAGGATGCGGCCGGGGGCGCGGCGCTGGCGCAGGAGCTTGGCTCCACCGTCTCCTTTCGCGAGGTGAATTTGAGCCGTGAGGAGGAAATTGTGGCGTGGGTGCGCGACATCAAGCGGGAGATGCCGGCCATCCGCGCGCTGGTCAACAACGCCGCCCGGGACACGCGCATTCCCTTTCTTGAAACAACCGCGCAGCAGTGGGACGACCTATTCGCGCTGAACGTGCGCGCCTATTTCCTCATGGCTCGCGAGTGCGCGCCGGCCATGAAAGCGGGCAGTTCCATCGTGAATCTCTCCTCGGTCGTTTTCTACAACACGCCGCCGAATCTCGTGGCCTACGTGGCGACGAAGGGCGGCGTGCTGGGTTTCACGCGCTGCCTCGCCCGCGAGATCGGCCCGCGTGGCATCCGCGTGAACTGTGTTTCGCCGGGCTGGGTTTTTACGGAGCGGCAGATCCGCGATCATCTCTCCGAGGAAAACATCCGCATTGTCCATGAGCGGCAGTGCGTGCCGGACCACATCCAGCCGGCGGAAATTGCCCGCGTGATTCTCTTCCTCGCCAGCGACCTGAGTGCGGCCGTGACCGGGCAAGAAATACTAGCGGACCGGGGCTGGGCGCACTCGTGACCCTGCTCAGCTCTCCGAGGGTGGGGCGCGTCGCTCCGCGCGCGCCGGGGGTGAGGCGTGGAAGTGGGCGCGCGCCCGGATGGTTCGTGCCGGTGGAGTTTTTGTTCTGCATCTGAGTCTCTCCGATCCGGCGGCGCGCGCGGAGCGACGCGCCCTACCTTTCACGTTTTCGCTCGCCGAGATGTTGAGGCACCGGTCCGATCACAAATCTCCCCCCCTTGCCCCCGCCTTTGGTTTCCCTACACTCGTAGCGTGATTCGCAACGTCATCTTCGATTGGTCGGGCACGCTGGTGGATGATCTGCCCGCCGTCTGGGAGGCGACCAACCATGTTTTTCAGCAGGCCGGGCGAGCCGAACTGACGCTGGAGGAATTCCGCGCCGAGTTCTGCCTGCCGTTCAAAAAGTTCTACGACAAGTTTATCCCGCAGGTGGCGATGGGCGATCTGGAGCGGGCTTTCCACGGGAAGTTCGGCCAGTGTCAGGAGTCGGT
>JAYVWQ010000351.1:0-3321 GCA_043785945.1 Akkermansia sp. | reverse complement strand
TTCGTCGAGTCCCGCGCGGAAGAGCGTCTCGGCATCGAAGGGCGTCTTGCCGGTGAGCAATTCGTAGAGCAGCACGCCCAGCGCATAGATGTCGCTGCGCGTGTCGATGTCGAGTCCGCTCATCTCCGCCTGCTCGGGACTCATGTAGGCGGGCGTGCCGATGAAGGCGGTGAACTCGGTGAAGAGCGTCTTCTCCGTGAGGCGCTGTTCGGTGGCCTTGGCGATGCCGAAGTCGATCACCTTGGGCACGGGCACGCCGTCATGCAGCGTGACGAGGATGTTTGACGGCTTGATGTCGCGATGGATGATGCCCTTCTGGTGCGCGTGCTGAATGGCCTGACAGGTCCGCATGAACAGACTCAGGCGCTCGGCGGTGGGTAAATTATTCTGGTCGCAATACTCCGTGATTTTGATGCCGCGCACCAATTCCATGACGAAGTAGGGTCGGCCTGTTTCCGTCGCGCCCGCGTCGAAGACCTTGGCGATGTTCGAGTGGTCCATCATGGCCAGCGCCTGCCGTTCGGCCTCGAAGCGGGCGATGACGCTCTTCGTGTCCATGCCCAGCTTGATGATCTTCAGGGCCACGCGGCGGCGCACCGGTTCCTCCTGCTCGGCCATATAGACCACGCCGCAGCCGCCTTCGCCGATTTTTTGCAGCAGCTTGTAGCGCCCGATGCGGTCGCCGGGCTTCTCCGTCAGTGTCGCGTGGAAGCCGTCATCGCCGAGGCGGATGGTCGAGCGCGGTCCGGCGTGGGCGGGCGTCTCCAGAAACGTGCCGACCTCCTCCTGCTCACGCAGCAACTCATCCACGCGCTGCCGCAGCGCCGCATCATTGCCGCAGGCGGTGGCGACGAAGGCCGCGCGCTCCGGCGGAGCGACATCCAGCGCGTCGAGGAAAATTTCCCGTGCGCGCAGGGCGGGAGATGGTTTGGGTTCGGCGGCCATGCTGTTCCCCATTACATGCGCAAAGCGGCGGCAAAGTCCGCTGTAAATTTTCAGCGGCGCTGAGGCGAAAGGTGGGGCGCGTCGCTCCGCGTGCGCCGTGGTGGTTCGTGCCGTCTAAATTTTCGTCAGTCGGGCACGCCTCTCCGACCCGGCGGCGCGCGCGGAGCGACGCGCCCCACCATCGAAGGTTTGCGCGAACCAATTTAGCGCGGCCCCGGCCGTGGGACGATGAGGGCCGCGCCTTGGGTTTCGCCGTGCCGGGTGCGTTCGTCGTATTCCTGATCCCGCTTCTTAAAATTCTCCACCACCGTATTGCACTCAGCGTTGAGTTTCATTTTTAACAGCTCGCAATTCGGTTCCACGTTCGTCTCGCTCATTTTCTTGCGCACCCCGGCGGCGGCGAGTTGGGCAAACTGCGCATGCCCGAGTTCATGCTGGGCCAGCGCGGTGCTGTAGCGCCGCCATTCGCTGCGGGTGGCGAGATCGGCGTTGGTCGGCGCGCTCCAGCGGGGCAGGGTGAGGGTGAGGGTGGTCTTGGTGGAAAAGGAAGCGACGCGGCACTCGCCCCCTGATTCCGTGAGGGCGAACCGCCAGTTGATGTTCCACTCGGTCAAGGCGTCCCACTTGGTATTTCGGGCGCCCCGCGCCTGCCGCAGGGACTCGTGAATTTCCCTGAGTGTGGAACCTGTGACGGGATAAGAATTGGTGGTCCACGTCATGGTGTCCTGGGCGCGCGCGCTGGTGGCGACGAGGAGGAGCAGAATCAAATTGAAAACGGCCCAACTTCGGACGTATGGCAGCGGCATCGTTTTGATGAAGTTGCCACGCATCCTCGCCTTCCTACCTCGCCCCAAACAGCCGCCCATGGCTGGCGATGGCGTAGCGGTCCGTCATGCCGGAGAGGTAGTCGCACACCGCCCGCAGCCAGCCCTCGCGGCGGGCGCGCTTGCGGGCCTGCACGCCAATCTCGGCGTGATGCGCGAGGCAGTGATGGAACAAGTCTTCCAGCATCCGCACCGCGCGGAGGTTGGGATCATGCACGGCCGGATTGTAGTAGAGATTCTGGTAAAGGTATTTGCGCAGCTCGGCGTTTAGCTTGCGCCGTTCCGGGCTGTATTGGACGAGCGGGCGGGGCTGGAGCCGGGCGTCGTCGGCGCAACGAATCTTGGCGGCGATAATTTTTTCATCCGTCGTCGCCACCACATCCTTAACCTGTGAATCAATCAAACAACGGATGATGAAGTAGCGTCGAGACTCATCGGGCAGGGGACCGTGGGCGCGCCGCACCTGACGATCCGCGCGGCCCCAGATGGTCACGTCGCGGCGGAGATTTTTTTCCAAGAGCAGGCCGGACTCCAGGCCGTCATCGAGGTCGTGGCTGTAGTAGGCGATCTCGTCGGCGAGGTTGGCGACCTGCGCTTCCAGCGAGGAGCAGTTGGCCGCGAGACCCTTGGCGCGCGCCGGATGGTCGGCCCCGAAGGAATGTTTCATCAGCCCTTCGCGCACTTCCCACGAAAGATTCAGGCCGGTGAAGCGCGGATACTTTTGCTCCAGTTCCTCGACGATGCGCAGGCTCTGGCGATTGTGCTCGAAGCCGCCGTGCCCCTTCATCAAACGGTTGAGCGCGCTCTCCCCATTGTGGCCGAAGGGCGAATGACCGAGGTCGTGCGCGAGCGCGATGGTCTCGGTGAGGTCTTCGTTCAAGCGCAGCGCGCGCGCGATGTTCCGCGCGATGCCCGCGACTTCGATGGTGTGGGTGAGTCGGGTGCGGAGATGGTCGCCGGTGCCGTTGAGGAAAACCTGCGTCTTGTATTCGAGCCGGCGGAAGGCGCGCGAGTGAATGACGCGGTCACGGTCGCGCTGGTAGTGCGTGCGCCATTCGGGCGGCTCCTCACGATGTGCGCGCCCGCGCGTGGCATCGCTGAACTGCGCAAACGGCGCGAGGAACTGCCGCTCGCGGGCTTCGAGTTCAAGGCGTGCGGCGGGCATGAGCCTAGAATAATTTCTCGGAAATCATGTGCCCAGCATGTCGGGCCTCCGTCCCATCCGCAAGCCGCGCCTCTCCGCCTGGCCTCGAACCGAGCGGCGACCTGCTTGATGACCTTCAGCGCCACGCGCCGCCGCACCGGCTCCGTTTGCTCCGCGACATACACCACGCCGCAGCCGCCTTCGCCCACGCGCTCCAGCAGCTTGTAGCGCCCGAGCGTCTGGCCCACCGCTTCGTCCGGCACATCGGCGAGATCGAGCTTGAGGGTGGGCCGGGCAGTTTCGATCTGCGTGGCCAGCAGCGTTTCGGGTTGCTCATGCGCGGCGAGCAGGGCTTCGAGGCGCGCACGCAGGGCGGAGTCGCCTTCGCATTCGCCGTCGAGCCACGCC
>JAYVWQ010000350.1:0-3505 GCA_043785945.1 Akkermansia sp. | reverse complement strand
CCTTCTGGTGCGCGTGCTGGATGGCCTGGCAAACCTTGATGAACAGATCGAGCCGTTCCTTGGTGGTGAGATTGGCCTGGTCGCAGTAATCCGTGATCTTGATGCCGCGCACCAATTCCATCACGAAATAGGGCCGGCCCACATCGGTCGTGCCCGCATCGAGCACCTTGGCGATATTGGGATGGTCCATCATGGCCAGCGCCTGCCGCTCCGCCTCGAACCGGGCGACGACCTGCTTGGTGTCCATCCCCAGCTTGATGACTTTGAGGGCCACTTTGCGGCGGACCGGCTCCTTCTGTTCGGCGACATACACCACGCCGCAGCCGCCTTCGCCCACGCGCTCCAAAAGTTTGTAGCGTCCCAGCGTCTGGCCCACGGCTTCATCGGGCGCGTCGGCGAGGTCGAGCTTGATGGTGGGCCGCGCGGTGTCGGCTTGCGTGGCCAGCAGCGTTTCCGGTTGCTCGTGGGCCGCGAGCAACGCTTCGAGGCGTTGGCGCAACGCCGCGTCGCCTTCGCACATCACGTCGAGAAACGCGGCGCACTTCTCCGCCGGTTTCTCCAGCGCCAAGGCAAACAAAACTTCTTCGCGGTTTGGGTTCATGGTTTCCTGCTCTCCGCTTTCTCCTTCGCCTCCGCCGCGTTGATTTCCGCCCACGACGGCGCTTGCCAGACATGCAGAAAGCCATCGTCGGTCCCCGCGCCGATGGCATTGCCATCGGGTGAAAAGGCTGCGAAAAAAAACTTCCCTTTGGCTTCCAAGGTGAGCAACTCCTGCCAACTGTCCACCTCCCAAAGTTTGATGGCATCGACCGGACTACTGCCGCCCGTGGCGAGACGCTGGCCATCCGGTGAAAAAACCACCGATGCAACGCCGTTGAGAAAGCCGCGCAGCGTCGCGTCTTCCCGCCAAGTGGAGGTTCGCCATATCCGGGCATATCCCAAGTGGTTGGCTACGGCGAGACGTTGCCCATCGGGAGAGAAAGCGGTGGGTCCAGCGGCCTCGAGCGCATCGATCGGCAAGTTTGTGGTGCGGTTTCCTGGGAGATCCCGGCCGGAGACCGCGCCCTCATAACCGAATCCGATTCCCAGCCGTTCATCCGGTGACAGGCCGAACGTCGCAAATGCCGCTGGCGCCGGCCAGAACTGTATCTCCCGATTTGCCTCCACGTCCCATTCGGAGAAGCGGTTGTCCGCTGAGCGCCAGACGACCAATCGGTTTCCCTGGGCGAGAAAAGCCCGGGGATCCACGCGTCCATCGCCGACTTTGAATTCACGCCGGAGGACGCGCCGCGACACGTCCCAAACCGAAATGTTCCCGTTGGTGGAGCCAACTGCCAGGAAGTGACCATCCGTGGAAAAAGCGCTTCTCGCGTAATTTCTTCCGATCTCCAGCGAGGGTTTCTTTTCCTCAAAATCCTTGCCGCTCCACTGCGCGACCTTGCCCTCAGAATCCAAAGTCACGACCGAGCGGCTGTCGGGCGCGAAACGCCAATCGGATATCTTGTCTGGCCAGGTGATGACTTCCCGTCGTGGATGAGTGGCTGCGGTATCCCACATGCAAACCTCGCCGTCCTTGCTTCCGCTGACGAGGGTTTCGTGATCGGGCAGCAACGCTAGTCGCCAGACTTCCAGGCGATGACCGCGCAGCACGTCCAGCGCTTTGCGGCTCGGGACATCCCACGTGCGAATCGTTTGATCCGCACTACTGGAGGCGAGTTTTTTGCCGTCCGGCCAGAACACCAGGGAGCCAACCCAGGATTTGTGGCCTTCCAAGCGGCCGATTTCCTTGCCGGTGGGGACATCCCATAGACGAATGTCTGATTCCGCGAACCCGGCGGCGGAAGCCAGCGTTTTGCCGTCCGGTGAAAACGCCAGGGCGGTGATATGGCTGTCCGAGGACATTGCATTCCAGAGTTCCTTCCCATCGCGCAGATCAATCATGCGAAGCTGTCCGGAGTCCGTGCCATAGGCGGCCAGACCCAAGTCCGAAGTTGCGGCTAAACTGCCGCTCGGTTGGCCACCCTCTTGTTCGCAAGGATAACTCACCAGCTTCGTCCCTTCGGGCACGCGCCAGAGAGTAATATGTCCGTGGGCGGTTGAAGTCACCAGCGTCCGCCCATCTTTGGCGAACGCCAATCCCCCGCAAGGATTGTCGAGCGGGAATTCGGCCACTTTCTGCCGGGTTGCCGCGTTCCAAAGATGCAAGGTGTGTTGTTGCTTCCCCGAAACCGGGATGAGGACACTGGTGAACGCAAGCAACGATTCCGCAGGGGAGAAAGCGGCGACCACCCCTCCCTCCCCGGGCGCGAGTTGAGCCACCTCCTGACGGGTCTTAAGGTCATACACGAAAAGCCCGTCTCTGTGCACCAGGCCGATCGCCAGCCAATTGCCGTTGGCAGAGACCGCGAGCGATCCAATCTCACCTTTCTGGCAGAGCGTGAACCGGGCGTCGCTGCGGGTTTGCTGCCAGAGGTAACGCCACTCCCAGCCGCGCAGGTCGCGTTGGCCGGATTGGGGCCGCTGCCGGTTCAGCAAATCCTGGGCGCGGCCCAAGTTGCTCCCGGCGAGCGCCTGCTTGGCGACATTCATGTCCGAGGCGTAGGCGCGCTGGCGGGCGGCAAGTTCTGCGGCTTCGGCGCGCTGCTTCTCGGTCTCGGCGCGACTTCGCTCGACTTCCGCTTCGCGCTGTTTTGCCTGGGCTTGAGCCTGGGCGCCCTCGGCGACGAGGCGTTGGCGGGATTCTGCCTTCGTGGCCTGGGTCGCCCGGACCGCCTGCCACGCGCTCACCACCACACCCAGCAACAACGCTCCTGCCACTGCTCCGACGGCGGCAAAGGTTAGCTTGTTACGCCTAAACGCCTTTTGGAACCGGTAGCCCGCGCTGGGCGGCCGGGCGACGACCGGCTCGTTGTTCAGATGCCGCTTGAGATCCGCCGCCAAGCCGTTGGCGGTTTCGTAGCGGCGCTGGCGATCCTTCTCCAGGCACTTCATCACGATCCAGTCGAGATCGCCCTTGAGCTGGTGCAGCAACTTCGAAGTGTCGGCGGAACGGCGCTTTGCGGTGGTCGTGAGTTGATCGGCTCCGAGTGTCGCGAGGCGCGTGCTGGGCCGTTGCGGCTCTTTCTCGCGGATCGTCTTGCGCATCGCGTCGATGCCCGAGGCCATCAGTTCCTTCGCGTCGAATGGCGTGCTGCCAGCCAGCAATTCGTAGAGCAGCACGCCCAGGCTGTAGATGTCGCTGCGCGTATCAATGTCCAGCCCGCTCATCTCCGCCTGCTCCGGGCTCATGTAAGCCGGCGTGCCGATGAACTGATGCAACTGCGTGTAAACGGTGTTGTCGGTCAGCCGCCCTTCCGTTGCCTTGGCGATGCCGAAATCAATCACCTTGGGCACCGGCACGCCGTCGTGCAGGGTGACGAGGATGTTCGAGGGCTTGATGTCGCGGTGGATGATGCCCTTCTGGTGCGCGTGCTGGATGGCGTGGCAAACTTTGATGAACAGATCG
>JAYVWQ010000349.1:0-5470 GCA_043785945.1 Akkermansia sp. | reverse complement strand
CATGGTCGGCATCGGTGACATCACCGTCTCGACGGCGGCTTCGGCGGACGGAACGGAGCGCGTGGAAGGCGTGCCGAATCCGCAGGGCATCCGCGACCTGATCATCGCGCAACGGCAGGGGCAGTAGGCGAGGTGCGGTCCAAAACTGCGATGCCTGAGATGGTTCATCGAAGCCACGGCTTATTACGGACACGATCAAGAACCTCAGTCGCCAGTGCGGCCCGCAAACTTTGGTGACTGCTCTCAAGAACCTCCAGTGGTGTTTGCCCGGCTGTTGCTTCGCTGATCGCCGTGTCTGCGCCGTTCTGTTTCTTGGCGCGGAACTCCTGATATTCTGGAAACTCCGAGAGCAACCGCAAATCGACACGCTTGGGGTTTTTGGCCAACACGTCTCTTCCACGTTGAGTGATCGAAACGCAGGCTCGCCTTGGAGTGGCGAAAACCGCTGCTTTCCGCATGTGGGTGATGGCCCATTGCACGCGGTTGTAGAATTGAGGTGCCCTTCCGCTTGGAAGAAGGATGTTCAAGTCCTCTTCAGTTAGGTTGAACTCTTTGGCTAGGGCATCGCTGACCGCACGCACCGGGACTTCGCCAGGCTTGCTTGCAACGTAGCGCAACGCTGGCAGCATTAGACTTTGGAAATCAGGAATTGCCATGCCCAGCAGCCTATAGGAGCGTTTTAGCTTTAGCCAGCGCCTCGTCCAGCTTGCTCGCATCTTTGCCGCCGCCCCGGGCCTGGTCGGGTTTGCCGCCGCCTTTGCCGCCGACGAGGGGCGCGATCTGCTGAATGATCTTCCCGGCCTGCACCTTCGCGGTGAACTCGGGCGAAACGCTCGCGATGAGCGTCACCTTATCGTCCGTGCCGCCGCCGAGCACCACCACGCCTTGGAAGCGGCCCTTGAGCGAATCCACGATGGCCTGGAGGAAATCGCCTTCGGCGTCGCCGAGGTTGTGCGTGATGACGGGGATGCCGTTCACGGTCTGGACGCGCTCCAGCAATTCACTCGCGGCGTTCGAGGCGTTGCGCTGCATGGCCATGCGCACCTGCTTCTCCAGTTCCTTCTGCTGGGCGAGCAGGGCTTCAATCTTCTTCTCCAGTTCGTGGACGGGCGAATTGATCTTCCCGGCCACGCTGCGGATGAGCTGAAGCTGCGAGTTCGCCAGCGCGTAAGCCTCCAGGCCCGCGACCGCCTCGATGCGGCGCACGCCGGCGGCGATGGCGTTCTCGCCCACGATGCGGAACAAACCGATCTCGCCCGTGGCGCGCGTGTGGGTGCCGCCGCAGAGTTCCATGGAATAACCGTTCAACTCCCCAGCCTTCCCGCCCACTTGCACCACGCGCACCACGTCGCCGTATTTGTCGCCGAAGAATTGCATCACGTCCTTGCGGCTCTTCACGTCGGCGTGGGGGACTTCGGTCCAGCTCACGGGCGCGTTTTCGAGGATGCGTTCGTTGACGAGCTTCTCGATGTCGGCGACTTGCGCGGGCGTAAGCGGCGCGCTGTTGAAGTCGAAGGTCAATTTGTCGGGGCCGACGAAGGAGCCTTTCTGCGAGGCATCGCGGCTGGCGACCTCGTGGAGCGCCCAGTGGAGCAAATGCGTGACGGTGTGGTGGCGCTGGATGGCGTTCCGGCGGGCGCGATCCACGGTGAATTCCACTTCGCTGCCGATGACAGGGAGGTCTTCGGCATTGAGGATTGAGGATTGAGGATTGGGGATTGGGGATTGCAGAAAGTGCAGCCACGTATTGCCGCTCTTCTGGGTGTTGACCACGCGCCAGAGCTGGCCGCCGCCGCTCAACTCGCCGGTGTCGCCGACCTGGCCGCCCATCTCGGCGTAAGCGGTGGAGGTGTCGAGGATGACGGCGGTCTTGTCCTTGAGTCCGACGACTTCGAGGACTTTGGCGCGGGTGGCCAGCGTGTCGAAGCCGATGAACTTCGTAGGCGTGGTGGTTTCAATCTGGGAGAGGGAAATGACTTCCTTCTTCTGCGCGGCGCGGGCGCGGGCGCGCTGTTCGTCCATCAACTTCTCGAAGCCGGCGGTATCGACGGTCAGGCCGCGTTCGCGCGCCATCAACTCGGTCAGGTCGAGCGGGAAGCCGTAGGTGTCGTAGAGTTTGAAGGCATCTTCGCCGGACACAACAGGCATCGTTTTAAGAATCTTTCTCCACGCGCCATTCAAAAGCTCGTAGTCGAAAAACGAACCAAGAATCCCAGCTTCCGAGATGAACTGTGTATTCCAAACATTGTCGCTGCGGATTGTTTGAACGCCGATTTTCTCCCGCGTTGCGCAATTGGTGAGCGCGTTCCGAAAAACTTCGTTGTTAAAGAGTTCGATTCCTTTGTCCAACGTCTTGTTAAACGCTTCCTCCTCAATCCGAATCGTCTCCTGCACCTGCGCCTTGCGCGTGCGGATTTCGGGGAAGACATCGCCCATCGTTTGCGCGAGCACGTCCACGAGCTTGTAGAAGAACGGTTCGTGGAAGCCGAGCGTGCGCCCATACCGCACCGCGCGGCGCAGGATCCGGCGCAGCACGTAGTTCCGGTCGGTGTTGCCAGGCTGGATGCCGTCGGCAATGGCAAAGCTCAACGTGCGGATGTGGTCGGCAATGACCCGGAAGGCGATGTCGATGGCGACCTGTTCCTGGGTGGCACGGGCAACCTGCCCGTGCCGCTGGGCTACCAGCCCAGCGGAATGGGGAGGCGCGTTCTCTTGCGAACCAATGCTGGATGAAGGAAGTGGGTTCACTCCCGTTCCGCCGGGCAGGTTGCCCGGCGGCACAGGCGAGTCGCCTCTGCTACCCCGTGCGTTGAGTGGCACGTAGGGTTTCCACGCTTCGATCTCCGGTGTCCAGAGCCAGGGCCACGGTTCGGATTCTTTCACGACACCAGCCGCCCACGGATTCCGACAGAGATAATGGAACTTCTCTTGGAGATCAGCGTCGCTCCGCATGTAGCGGTCGTAGCGTTCCTCCTGCCAGAGCGTGCCTTTCACGTTGTCCAGCTTGTTCACTTCTTTGGCGGAGTAGGATTTGATCGAGTGAAGAATTTCCGAGAGCGGCCAGAAGACTGGATTGCCATCTTTGTCTTCCTCCTTCACGCCGGGCTGGATGATGAAGTGGGCGTGATCAGTCATCACGCATGTGGCTACCAGCCGGTAGCGCGACTCGCGCCAGTGGAGGATGCAGTCGAACACCATGTCGCGCGCGGCGGGCGAGAGTTGACGCGGAGCGATGGTGTTGATGATGACGTGGTAGATGGCCCACGGCTTCTCGAAGTGCGGAAGGTTGCGCTTCGAGTAAGTCGCGCCCGGCGCGACTTCCTGGGTGGAACGGGCTACCAGCCCGTCCCGCTGGGCCACTGGCCCAGCGGAATGGGAGGGGGCGTTTGCTGGCGAAACAACGCTGCTAGAAGCAAGTGGCGTCTCTCCCGTTCCACCGGGCTGGTAGCCCGGCGGCACAGGCAGGTTGCCTGTGCTACCCGCGTCGTGAGGGAGCGTGCTGCCGTATTTCTTCCCGCTCATCTTCTCCAACGCGTCAAAAATCGGGCGGAAGATGTCGGTCTCGTAGTTGGAAATCTTGGCGTTTTGGAAGTCGGTCAGGTTCTTGGTGCCCTGAATGATGCTGGTGACGCGCTCGAAGCCCATGCCGGTATCAACGTGCTGGGCGGGCAGGGGGGTGAAGGTGCCGTCGGGGTTGGCGTTGTATTGGATGAAGACGTTGTTCCAAATCTCGATGCAGCGGGCGTCGCTGCCGTTGACGAGTTTCGCGCCGGAGATTTGCGCGTCGAGGCCGGTGGCGACGGGGCCGGGGCGGAGATCGACGTGCATCTCGGTGCAAGGACCACACGGGCCGGTCTCGCCCATCATCCAGAAGTTGTCCTTCTTGTTGCCGTTGACGATGTGGACGTCGGGGTCGAGTCCCACGGAGCGGAATTTCGCGGCCCACAATTCCCACGCCTCCTGATCGCGGTCGGCGGGATCGTTCTTCGTTTTGTCGGGCTGATAAATCGTGGCGTAGAGGCGCGATGGCGGAAATTTCCAGACTTCGATGATGAGTTCCCAGGCCCAGTTGATGGCGTCCTGCTTGAAGTAATCGCCGAAGGACCAGTTGCCGAGCATCTCGAAGAACGTGTGGTGATAGGTGTCGAGTCCGACGTCATCGAGGTCGTTGTGTTTGCCGCCGGCGCGGATGCACTTCTGCGTGTCGGCCGCGCGGCCGGGCGAGTAAGGGCACTTCACCTGCCCGAGGAAGATGGGCACGAACTGGTTCATGCCGGCGTTGGTGAAGAGCAGGTTCGGCGAGTCCGGCATGAGGCTGGACGAGGGCACGATGGTGTGTTGCTTCGACTTGAAGAAGTCGAGGAACGACTGGCGGATTTGTGAACTGGTCATATTCAAAGCGGGCGAAAGTAGGGAAAGACGTTCCGCAGGGCGAGCGGAAGTTTGTTTCCCCGGAGCGCGGGCTTTCCAGCCTGCAGCCACGTTCAAACGCCAAAGGCGCTGAGTTTATTCGTGGCTTGCTCCCCGTTCACGTTGCTGCGGGCTGGGAAGCCCGCGCTCCGCCGACTGTTCCAGCTAGTGCCCGACCACCGTCCGCCCCGACCACGGCGTGGAGATGGGCGGGCCACCGGTCTGGCGATGGATCGAATCGCGGGCGCGCGCGACGAGATGGCCATTGGTCGCGAGCGCGATGGGCGCAGTGTAGATGAGCGCGTTGGTCGAGACGCCGCCGCCCGCGAGGCGCGGGTCGGAACCATCGAGCGTGTAATAGACCGTGAGGTTGGTGCTGGGCGTCGGCGTCGTGAGCGTGAGCAGCGCGGCGCGGTCGAAGCGGGGCAGGGGAGTGAATTGCCGGTCGATGAAGTCCACGCGGTTCGAGAGCCAGTCCTTCATGTGATCCAGCTCGCTCTGGTAGCTCCCGCCGCGCGGTTGAAATCCCCAGCGGGCATACTGGCGCGGCTGCGCCTCGCGCACTTCGTCCGCGAGCTGATCAATGAGGCGGTTCAAGTTCGTCGTGGCGAAATGGGAGCCGCGCAGTTCCTGCCAGCGGTCGGCCCACTGCTGCCAGAAATCCGGATCACTAAACAGCCGGGGCCACCACGCGCCGCCGAAGAACGGCCCGGTGCTCCACTGGCGGGGATTCTCGTCGCGCCCGTCGGTTGAGCCGAGCGCCCGGTCGAAGTCCCAGTGCGGGCCGCAAATGATTTTCCCGTGGCGCGCCTTGTGGAAGTAGGTGCTGAGAACCATCGAGTCCACATTGCCGCTCAACACTTCGAGGACGTGGAAATCAATGGCCGCGTCCACGTCGAGATAGGCGCGGTAGCCGGTTTCTGGATCGAGCCAGTTCGGGCCGTGAAGCGCGCGCTCGAATTCATTAAAATAAGTCTGAAGATAGTTTTTCTGCGCCGCGCGCTGCGGCAGGTTGATGAGCTGCTCCTTGGGTTCCACATAAACCATCTGCGGACCGCCG
>JAYVWQ010000348.1:0-5707 GCA_043785945.1 Akkermansia sp. | reverse complement strand
GCGAACCTGCGGAGGGATGACACCAGGGCCGCGCGTCGATCCCGTTGTGTCTGAACCGTTAAGTAAATCGTTATCAATCCAGTTGCCCGTGCCGGTACGACTGGCCGGGAAAGGAGTCAAATTGTCGGTGGACAGGCCCAAATCATCCGCCACAAAAAGAATATCCGGTTGGATGATGGCTCGCTGCACCTGCTGAATCACGACCGTAAAATTAGTAACCGTGGTGTCGGTGTAAGAATTGGTGATGGCGGTAAAGCCGGAACCAATAAGGGAGTCGAAGCGAACCTGCTTGAATTTGATTTTATTGCGCCCGCCCCGCAAACCCGTGACCACGAAGTTGGTCGATGCGCCGGTTTGAAAAACCAAGTTGGTCACAGTGGCGGCATTGGTGATGCCAATGAAAGGAATCCAACCGCCTGATCCTCCCGATCGCCCACCCGCCGAGACGGATGGCAAGAGCGATTCGACTGCGAAATTGTTGGGATTGAGATGAAAGCGGAGGCCACCCACGTCATCACGGGTCAGACCAGTGAAGAAAGTTCCAGCCGCAACAATTCCATTGGCCACCGGCAAAGAAGCTAATTCCTCACCAGCCGATTGGTTAATCGCGATCTCTCGAGCATCAGCATAATCAAGCGGAGGACCTTGAATCTCGACATTCTCGAAAGTGTAAAGCGTGCCGTTGACGTAAGGGGATAGCTGGAGTGAAACAGGATCGTAATTCAGCATGATTGTGCTGTAATTTGTCCGGGCAACCATATTAACCGTGGTCTCGGTGCGGTTACGCAAAGTAAAAGTGTAACGAACAGATTCCGCAAAGCCCAATTCCTCCATCATCATACCCATGATCGTGCTCTTGAGATCAATTAAGCCTAATGCTTGAGCCTCATAGTTATAACGCAGGGTCGAAGTGGAGTATTCGTCCAAACCCGCACTTATTTTGTTGGCGGGATCCAAATCGTTGAAGTAGGCGATCGCCTCATTCGCCGCCCTCACGCCGTCCGGCCCAAAATATTTGATGAAGGAACTGTCGAAAGCGTAAGTAATGGTCGGAACATTCCAACGGAAACCTTCATGCAAGGTCATGGGCCCGCCAATGTCTCCAACAAGGTTGTATCCCAGGCGATTTTCCTGCCATGAGGTGTATGGTCCGAGCAGGGAGAAGGCGCGCGCGTCCGAAGCCAGCAGCGCCAGCACGAGGGCCGCACCTCTCAGAATTTTTGACAGGGAAATTTTCATCAAGATCGCTTTCATGGCGCAGTGCAGCGTTGTCCAAACAAATCAAATCCCGCCATCGACTGGTAGCTTGACCAGATGACGACCGCACGGTTGCCGCCGTCCGCCGCCACGGCGGGTCCAAACTGGCGGAGATAGGTGGTGTTGTTGAGGCGAAACTCGGGACTAGTGATCAGGCCATCGTTCAACCAGCGGCCATACACCCCCTCGCGCGAGCCATCCTGCGACATGCTGGTCCAGACGATCAACTGCCCGCCCGGCGCGGCGGCAATCTGCGGGGTGTGCTGGTCGCCCCGCCGTTCTGTGTTCACGACAAAGCCCGTCGTAATGGGCGTGGCGGTCGGGCTGAAAACGCGGGCCAACACATCCAGCTTGTTGACGCCCAGCTCGCTCTGCGTCCAGGCGATGACAAAGCCGCCAGTCGGAGGCGCGGTCACAGAGGGACTGCCGCAGGGACGGTCGGCGGTGTTGACCATGAACTCATTGCCGAGCGGGGCGCCGCTGCGATCAAAAAGCCGGGCCATGATGTCAATCGCGCCTTCGCCACGCTGCATCTCGCTGGACCAGGTCAGGATGAAATTGCCATCGTTCAGAGCAGCCACGGAAGGGCCGGACTGGTTGAAGGAGGTGAACTGATTGGCACGGATTTCGCCGCCGATCTTGACGCCCCCAACGGTGAACAACTGAAAATAGACATCCTGCATCGTGTCCACGGACGAGGGCACAAACTTGAGCACGGAGTTGGTGATGAAGCGAAGGCCGTTGTATTTGAACGGATGAATCACTGTCTGCGTGTTGGTGCCAGCCTTGCGCCCGCTGGTGTAGGCCACCACGACTGTGCCGTCGCTGATCGAAGCGACCGAGGCGCTGCCGGTGCGTTCCAGTTTCAGATCGACGATCTGCTGGACGCGCTGCAGACGGTAACGGGGATGATTGCTGCGAAAAACGAGCACATTGGTCGTCACCTTCGTTGTGCTGGTGAAGGTGGGCGTGTTCACCAAAATATCATCCGAGGCGAACGACCCGTCCGCGCCCAAGAAGCGGGCGTAGATGTTTTGGAAACCCTGACGGCCACCCTGAAAAACCACCACCGCTCCACCGTTGTTAAGAAGGGCGACACGCGGCTTTTCCTGATCGCCCGCCGCGAGCCGGTTGATCCGGAGCGGAGCGCCGGAAGGATTCAGGCTCGCATCCAAACGCCGGGCACCAATGCCGAGGCCAAGGCCGTCGATGCCATTGTCCTGCCAGACGACCCAGCCGCCCGCGCTGTTGATGGCCGTGCTGGGGAAAGTTTGATCCCCGTTCAACTCGCCCGAAACGGCATACTCACTTCCGAGAGAGTTGGTGAAAAGGCTGGCACCTTGAGCCATGAGCCATGCGGGCAGGAGCAAAAAAAGTCCGTTCAGGACAAGGCATTTCCGCAGGTGCAACACTGGTGACATAGAGCGCATAGTTTTAATGGCGGTCACTTTCTTTGTCCACGAATTGTTCGCGGCCAGCCCTACTTTTACAGGGTCAACGGCCCGGGCGGGCGGCTGAAAAAAAATCTCGTTCACGACCATTCCAATTCCCTTTGCGGCCCGCGCGCGGCCTCCAGTTGCGCGAGCATGGTTTTGAAACCCCAGCGAGCGTAAAGCGGTCTCAAGCGTTCTGCATCAGCGGGACGCAGGGCCAGCGGCGTCAGGTCCGCGGCGCAGGGCAGGCCGGTGTCGAGGCGGATGAGCTTTTGATTGCGCCGCACCACTTCCTCGGCAGCGCGGAGGTTGGCGCGGATGCGCTCGGACTTCACTTCGTCCAGCCGCGCATACATCTGATCGATGCTGCCAAATTGTTTCATTAAGTCAGTGGCCGTCTTCGGTCCCACGCCGGGCACGCCGGCGATGTTGTCCACCGCGTCGCCCATCAGACTGAGCCAGTCCACGATTTGCTCCGGCTCGACGCCGGTTTTCGTGCGCACCTGCTCGGCCTGCCAGATGGTCTCGGTCTTGTCGTTGGGGTTGAGCAGACCGATGCGCGGGGAGATGAGTTGGAAGAAATCCTTGTCCGCGCTGGCGATGACCACTTGCATCCCGTCTTGTGAGGCCTGGCACGCCAGACTGGCGATCCAGTCGTCCGCCTCCACCCCATCCTGCACCCAGGATGAGATGCTCATCCCCTCCAGGTAAGACTCCAACTCCGGCATCTGCCGCGCGAGGTCGTCCGGCATGGAAGGGCGCTGGCTTTTATATTCGGGCAGGGCGCTCATGCGGTCGGCGGAAAGGCCGCCGTCCCACACCACGACGCGGTGGGTCGGCTTCAGACCGGATTCCATGCGGGCCAGCATTTTTATAAACCCGTAAATCGCGTTGGTGGGCGCCCCATCAGGACCGGTGAGTGATTGGATGGCGTGGAAGGCGCGATAAGCGTAGGCGTGTCCGTCCACAATCAGCAACCGCGCAGAGCTGGGCTGGGCTTCCATCAGTTCGCATCGCCGGCGGTTAATTAATTTCGACCCATCCGCGCCGCGTCTTAGAGCGCGCCCGCCCGGGGCTTCACCGCCGCGCCATGCGTTCCGAAAGGCATCTCCTCTTCGGAGTGCAGCGGATTGCCGGCCGGATCAATGAGGCGCGGAGTCACGAAGATCACGAGGTTCTTTTTGCTCGTCATATTCGCTTCGCTGCGGAAGAAGCGACCCAGGAAGGGCAAGTCACCCAGGACGGGAATCTTGTCTTTAATCTTGGTCACGTTTTCAGCAATCAAGCCGCCGAGCACCACGGTCTGGCCATCCCAGACCATCGCGGTGGTGGCCACCTGACGGAGCCGGAATTTGGGCAGCGGCGTGGGAGTGGGAGTGAGGGCCGAACCCGCCGTCGCACCGCCTTGGGCTTGGGCCACAAATTGGCCCGGATCGTCGTAGCCCAGAAACTCTTTCAAGGTCGGCAAAATCGTCAACTGAATGGTGAAGCCATCGGCGTTCACATAGGGAACCACATCCAGCACCGGTCCCAGCTCGAATGGCTCGGCGATCGGTTGGACGGTGGATCCGACCGTGTTGACCGTGGTGCCACCGGTGTTGTTGCCCGTGCCGCCGCCGCCCCCGCCGGTTTGGTTGAGATCGAGTTCCGTGATGATGTAGCGGATGTCCACGGCTTTGAACTGGGCCTGCCGTCCGCTCATCGTGGTCACTTCCGGAGCGCTCAACAAGTCGGTGCCGCCGCGCTGTTCGAGCGCGCGCACCACGACCCGGAACTGCGGATCGGTGAGAATGCCCGTGACGCTGGCGAGGGCCGGCGCACTGTTACGCAGGCCGGAGGTCAACAAGTTGTCCGTGGCGCTGGCCGGAATGGCGTTCGGACCGGGGACACCAGGAATTCCGCTCGGTCCCGGAAACCACCCGCCCGGGTTGGCCGTGCTGCTGGCGCCCGGAGCGGTCAGGCTGGGAGCCGTGCCACCTTGCACCCCAATCGAATTATGGTTCGCCAGCGTGTTGCCGAGATACCAGTCAAAGCCCAGCGCGCGGCTGTCGTCCTGGGTCACTTCCATGAACTTGGCGCGAATCATGACTTGGGGCGGGGCCATGTTCAGCACTTGCATGGCCTTCTCGATGATGTCGAGATCGCCGAGCGTGGCCCGGACCATGAGGATACCGAGGCGGTCGTTGTAGAAAACTGCCTTGCCCGGCTCAATCAAAGAGACACCGGCGGAGGTGAAGAATGCCTTGACCGTGGGAATAACGGTTTCCGAAAGGGTCACTTCGCTGAGAAAAGAAATACCGCCCTGCCCGGCCGCGCCCGCTGCTCCGGCCGCACCACCTGCACCCTGACGGGCCGCCCCGCCGCCCTGACGGTTGTTGCCGCCGCCCACGAGGCTGACCGCTCCATAGCTGCTGCCCCCGCCGCTGCCACTGCCGTTTTGGTTGCCGCCACCCTGGTTGCCGCCGCCTTGGTTGCCACCGCCCCGGCCACCGCCGCCACCACCCCGGCTGCCGCCGCCGCCACCGCCCCGGCTGCCGCCACCACCGCCACCGCCACCGCCGCCACCCTGGCTCGCGCCAAAGTCAGCCGCCTGCACATTCTGCAAGCCCTGTTGGAAGGTGTTGGGATCGATGTGGAAAATGCGGGTGTGCAAAGGCTGCGGTTCGTTGGCCCGCGGCGAAATGATGATCCCGTAGTCTTCGACGGAGTATTTAATTTTCCGGTCAGCAATCTTCTCAATGATGTTCAGCACGTCTTCGAGGGACAAATCTCTCAGCTTGGTGCCCAGACGGATGGTCACGCCATTCAAGTCCGACGGCTCGGCAGCGGCCACCGGCAATCCCAGCGGATCGACCCCCGCCGCAGCACCGCCTGCACCGGCATCGGCATTCGGGCTGATGATCAGGTTGATGCCCTTAGCTTCAACCCGCGCCTCGGGGTCGCGGCGCGTGGCCTCGTCATTCAAACCGCGCACCACTTCACTGAGCGGCAGGTTGTCGATCGGCCCCCATTCACTG
>JAYVWQ010000347.1:0-9996 GCA_043785945.1 Akkermansia sp. | reverse complement strand
TGTCCGCGCCCCACTTGGTGGCCCAGCGCATCTTCTCGACTTCCTCCTCGATGCTCGACGCGACGGCGCTGTTGCCGATGTTGGCGTTGATCTTCACGAGGAAGTTGCGCCCGATGATCATCGGCTCGCACTCCGGGTGATTGATGTTCACCGGGATGATGGCGCGGCCGGCGGCGACTTCGGCGCGCACGAACTCGGGCGTGATCTCGGCGGGGATGCGTTGCGGGAAGCGGCGGAAGATGGAAGGCGAATACTCGCTGCTCGCGAGCTGGCTTGAGCCGGAATGCTGCTTGTCGAGGTCGTTGCGAACATTGTCCTTCGCCATGTCCGCCATCTTCGCGCGGCCCATGTTCTCGCGGATGGCGATGAACTCCATCTCGGGCGTGATGATGCCCTGCTTCGCATACCAAAGCTGCGTGACCGGATGCCCCTTGCTGGCGTGGAGCGGACGACGGCGCTGGCCGAGCAGACCGGGAAATTCGACGAGCCGATTCTTCTCCGCCTTGCTCGCGAACTCCGCGTGCTTGCCCGAGAGATAGCCATTGTCCATCGGCTTCACCTCGCGCCCGTCGTATTCCGCGACGTCGCCGCGCGCTCGAATCCACTTCGCACGCAGCGCGGGCAAACCTTCATCGGACGAACCGGTGAACGCCGGATCGCCCCACGGTCCCGAGCAGTCATAGACGCGCACGGGCGCGTTCTTCGTGACCGCGCCGGTGTAAGATTTGGTGTCGCCCAGCTCGATCTCTCGCACGGGCACCTGCACGCCGGCGTGGAGTGCGCCGGGCAGATAGACGCGCTGGCTGTTCGGCAGTTGTTCGCTGCTGTGCGGTTCAAAGGAGTCTTTGGTTGCGATCATAGTTCAACAGGAGGAGCCGGAGAGTGGTTCAATCCTTGCGCCGGCATTATCCGGATCAAGTGACGGGTCATTCACGCTCGCGCGCGAAACTCTCAGCGTCATCGCGAAAAATCATCGCCATGATTTGGCTCCCCGAGTGGGCCGACGATGCGGTCCGGTTGAAGTGAAGTCAAGATGGCGACCGCTGAGGTGGGATGGGAAGTGGCGGGCTGAGTTCGTGAGTCGGGCTGGCAGCGTGACCCACATCACCACCCCGCGCCACGGTCGCTCGGGACTGCCCGGCCCATCCCATCCGGGGTCACATGCCCGCTTGCCCTGCGGCTGAGTTTATCGCATACCTGTCACATCACCATGAAGACCTTCGCCCTTCTCCCGCGCAGCCTGGAACGCCCGTTCGCCGCCCCCGCATTCTTGGCCGCCTGGCTCCTCGCTTTCCTGCTGCTCGGCGGGGCGGCTCCGTTTGCCGGGCGGGCGGGCGCGCAATGTCTGGTCACGGTGAACGCGCTCGACTGGGGCGCTTACAATGCAAGCGGGCAACACCTCACGGACACTTACGAGGTCGGCCACACGCCTGGCTCCACCAGCGCGCCGCCGGTGAACTACCGCGATTTCTTCGTGTTCAATGTGCCGGCCTTCACCGGCACGCTCAGTTCTGCCAGCCTGCGGGTGACGGTGAACGGTTATGCCAGTCCGGACAGCGCTGAAGTGTTCCAACTCCACCACGTCAGCACGGCGGTGCCGACTTTGCGGGCGGCGGCGTTTGGGGCGACCGGCACGTACACTGATTTGGGCGATGGGACGATTTTCGGCGCGGCGTCGGTGGCTTCGAACAGCGTTTACAACCAGGTTTCCATCCCGCTCAACGCAGCTTTCCTCACCGAAGCCACGGCGCGGCGCGGCGGGCTGATGGCGATGGGTGGGCACATCACGACCCTGCGGCCCGGGACTAATGCTTATGAAATCTTGTTCGGCGACAATGCGAGCCCCACCTACTTTGGCAACTACGTGCAACTGGTGCTGACGATTCAACAATCGGTGCCGCTCATCACCATCCAGCCGCAAGGATTCACCGGTCTCATCGGTAGCTCCGGCCACGCCCTCGCGGTTACGGTGTGCAGCGATGTGCCGCTGACCTACCAGTGGCAATTGAATGGCACGAATCTGCTGGGGGTCACGACTTCGTTCTACCCATTTTTCATGCTCTCGACCAACCAGGCGGGGAACTACACCGTGGTGGTGAGTGACGGCGTAAATGTCACAACCAGCGAGGTGGCCACGGTCGCGGTCGAGCCGGTGATCATCTATGCGCAGCCCATTTCCCAGACCAATCTCATTGGCGACTCCGTGTATTTTTACGTGTCGGCCAGCGCGCCGGGGCCGTTGACTTATCAGTGGCGCTTCAACGGCGCCAATCTGGGGGGGGCAACACAACTCCTATTTGTTGTATGCCTACGCCACGACCAACTTGGCCGGCGATTACTCCGTGGTGCTGAGCACCTCCGCCAGGTCAGTCACGAGCGCGGTGGCGCATCTGACCGTGAAGGCCCAGGCTCCGGTCTTTTCTTATCAGCCCTCCAGCGCGTCCGTGGCCGTCCAGCAATACGTTTCGTTTTACGCGCCGGCCTTGGGCGGACCGCCGCCGACCTACCGGTGGTATTTTAACGGCAACCCACTGGCAGGGCAGACGAACACCTCGTTGTATATCTCCAGCGCGCGGACGATCGACGCGGGTCAGTATCGTGTGGTGGCGAGCAACAGCTCGGGCAGCACCACGAGCAGCATCGCCACGCTGACTGTTTATACGGTGGCTCCCACGGTCGGCACGCCCGTGAGCACAACCAATTTCGCGGGTGGTTCCACGACGTTTTATGCGGGGGTGTCGGGCGCACCCACGCCCGTGGCCTCCTTTTATCGCGTGGGAAATCCGGTGCCCGTGGCCGTGAACACCAACCCGCAGTACGGCACCGCCTCTCTGCCACTGTCCAACCTCTCGTCCAATCAGGCGGGCGGTTATTTTATCGTGGTCAGCAATGTCGCCGGCTCGGCCACGAGCGGAGTTTTCACGGCCACGGTGGTCTATGCCGCGCCGCGTTTTTCTTCGGTGCCCACGAGCACGACGATCCCCGTCGGCTCCGGCTTCGTCACTTGGTACTCGGCGGCGTATGGCGGGCCCACTCCGGCGTTGCAATGGCGTTTCAACGGCGTCGATTTGCCGGGGCAGACGAACGGCTACTTGCAATTCTTTGTCGCCTCGACCAATCAGGCCGGTCTCTACACTGTCGTGGCCAGCAATTCCCTGGGTTCCACCAGCGCCGTGGCCACCTTGAACGTGACGGAGCAGGCTCCGTATTTTTCGCCCCCTCCGGCGAATGCGACGGTGCTGGCGGGCAACTACGTTTCCTTTTTCGCCACGGCGCTCGGGGCGCCGCCGCCGACTTACCAGTGGCAGTTCAACGGCACCAATTTGCCGGGGCAGACCAATAGCTACCTGCAATTCTTTGTCGCCACGACCAATCAGGCCGGCCCGTACACGCTGGTCGCGAGCAACTACCTGGGGGCCAACAGTGCGGTGGCGACACTGACGGTGAACCAACTGGCCCCCTACTTCATCGACGTCCCGGTGAACAGCACGGTGCTGGCGGGCGGTTCAGTGGAGTTGCACTCCTACGCCTCGGGCGGGCCGCTGCCCACTTATCAATGGCAGTTTCAGGGCGTGGATTTGCCGGGGCGGACAAGTCCCTACCTTTACCTCTTCGGACTGAGCACGAACCAGAGCGGCGAGTACCGGGTCATTGTCAGCAACTCGGTCGGCTCGACCAGCGCCGTGGCGACCCTGACCGTGAATTTGCAGACGCCGCTTTTCTCCAGCGTCCCGGCCAGTCTGACGGTGCTGGCCGGAGGCAACGCGTCGTTCTACGCGTCGGCCTATGGCGGACCGCCGCCCACGCTGCCGCAGGGACGGGAACTGTTCAGCGTCACCCACGGCGCGGGCCAGTTTCTGGCTGTGGGCGAGAGCGGGGCCATCGTGAGTTCCCTCGACGGCACCAACTGGACCGCGCAGAGCTTGCGCACGGCGACCGATTTGAACGGGATCACGTTCGGCGGCGGTTTGTTTGTGGCCGTCGGGGAAGGCGGCGTGATTCTGACTTCTCCAGACGGAGTGACGTGGACGCCGCGGCGCTATGGCGCGAGCGACTCGCTCACCTCCGTGGCTTACGGCCACGGCCGCTTCGCCGCCGTCGGCTCCACCATCGTTACTTCGACCAATGGCACGACATGGGAACCGCAGTCCACTTCGGTCAACAATTTCAACGGCGTCACCTTCGGCAACGGCCTCTTCGTGGCCGTGACCCGCTCCGGGAAAATCTGGACCTCGGCGGACGGAGGGGAGTGGGACCCAAGAAATGCCGGCACGAGCTCCGAATTGGAAGCCGTGATTTTCGGCAACGGCCAGTTCGTCACGGTTGGGGACAGTGGCGTCATCCTGACTTCGCCGGATGGAGCGGTGTGGACCCGGCAACTCGGGGCCGCAAAGCATCTGCGCGGCGTCGCCTACGGCAGCGGGCTGTATGTGGCGGTCGGCTCCAAGGGGATCATGTTCCGTTCGTCCGACGGAGTGAGCTGGTCCGGGGACGTTTCGGGCACGCCGGACCGGCTCGACGATGTGACCTTCGCCCACGGCGTCTTCATCGCGCTGGGCGAGAACGGAACCATCATCAGTTCCACTGGCTCCGGTTGGGCCAATGAAACTTCCGGCACGCGCCGCGACCTGGATGGCATGGTCGTGGGCCAAAACCAGATCGTGGCGGTCGGAAAGTACGGCACCATTCTCACCTCCGCCGACGGCGCGAACTACGTGGCGCAAAATGCGGGCACGACCAATGACCTGCACGGGGTGGGCTTCGCGCGGGCCTCTTCGTCGCGGTGGACGATCCCGGCGTCATCCTCACCTCAGAGAACGCCGTGGATTGGAGCGCCCAAGTTTCCGGCACGAGCAATTATCTCAAGCGCGTGAAGTACGCGAGCGGACGCTGGGTGGCGGTGGGCGATGCCGACATTCTCACTTCTCCGAATGCGACGAACTGGAGCAGCACCGGGGTCAGCCGGGCGTTTGAGGATGTGGCTTACGGCAACGGGCTGTTCGTCGCGGTCGGTTCCGAGCCGGGGGGCAGTTACTACGATGGATTCATTTACACTTCCGTGGATGGCCTGACGTGGTCCCTGGCCGTCAGCACGGACAAAGGGCTGCGGGCTGTCACTTACACCAACGGGATATTTTTGGTGACCGGCAACGACGGCCTCATCCTCGTTTCCGCCAGCACCTCCACCAACACCTGGGAGACTCATCCCACGGGGTTCGCCTACTACGACGGCTACAATTTGCGGGATGCCAGCTACGCGCACGGACTCTGGCTGATCGTCGGGAACAACGGCTTGATTCTCACTTCGCCCGATGCGGTGACCTGGAAGCCCCGCGTCTCGCGCACGCGGGAAAATCTCCACGCGGTTGTGCCACTGGGCGACACGCTCGTGACGCTCGGCAATCGCGGCACCATTCTGCAATCCGATGCGCTGGTCCCGCGCCTCACGACGGCGCGAGACGGCTCGAACCTGCGCCTCACCTTCAGCAGCCCCCGCGAGGGCGCGTTCACGCTGCAAGAAAGCACCGACTTCAACTGGACCGATCTGATGGACCTCAACAATGACTCCGGCACCGTGGAACAGCTCGTGCCCTTGCCGCCCGGTCCCGGCCAGCGCTTCTACCGGGTGGTGGGACCATAGCGACGCGCAGCCCCGCGCGCGGCCCGGCGACGTTGAGAAGGGCGCACAATTGGCTGGCGTCGTGCCTCGGCGGTTTGGGAGCATGAGACATGCGGATTGGGCACCAAACTTGGGCTTGGGCCAAGATACGATCCGGTCTATAATTTGCCGGTGAATTTACTATGAACGAAGCGGAAACAATCGAGCCCCCGCCCTCCGTCGGCGTGGCTGAATGGAAGAAAATCGTGGTCGAGTTTCAGGAGCCGTCCACGCTTCGGGCCACTTGGCAGTTGGTCAACACTCTCGGGCTGTACGCACTGGTCTGGTATTTCATCTACCGCAGCCTAGGAACCTGGTGGCTGACCGTCCCGCTGGCCATGGTGGGCGGGGCGCTGCTGGTGCGTATGTTCATCATCTTTCACGACTGCGGGCACGGCTCGTTCTTCAAATCGCGCCTGGCCAATGACATCGTTGGCTTCTTCGCCGGGATGCTCACCTTCACGCCCTATTACCACTGGCGCTGGGAACATTCCCTCCATCACGCCTCGGCGGGCGATCTGGACCGGCGCGGGGTGGGGGACATTTGGACCATGACGGTGCAGGAGTATCTGGAATCCTCGCGCTGGCGGCGCTTCGCTTACCGGCTGGCGCGCAATCCCTTCATTCTCTTCATCATTGCGCCGGTCGTGTTGTTCGTGGTCCTGCAACGTATCCCTTCTTCCAAGGCGAGTGCGCGGGAACGCAATTCCGTCTGGTGGATGAATCTGGCCATCGCCGGGCTGGCCGTCGGGCTCGGCCTGCTCTGCGGCTTCAAGAATTATCTCTTTATCCAGTTGATCATGACTTTGGTCGCCGGGGCCAGTGGCGTCTGGCTCTTCTACGTCCAGCATCAGTTCGAGGACGCTTATTGGGAACGGCGTGAGGATTGGGACTACACCGCCGCCGCGCTTCAGGGCAGCTCCTTCTACAAGCTCCCGCGCATCCTGCAATGGCTCTCGGGCAACATCGGCTTTCACCACATCCACCATCTCAGCTCGCGCATTCCCAACTACAACCTTGAACGCTGCCATAATTCCCATCCCATCTTTCAGCAGGTCGAGCCCATTACCTTGCGCAGCAGCCTCAAGTCGATCAACGTCCGCCTTTGGGACGAGGATGGGCGCAAGCTCGTCGGTTTCCGGCACATCAAAAATGTGCCGCGCCAGCCCAAGCCCGCCGCCAAATGTCAGACCGCCGAGCAGGGGAACAACGGGATGCGGCGCAAATGATATTTTCCGCTCCGGCGAGCGGCGAAGTTTGAAGATGGAGCCAGCAGTCGGGATTGAACCGACGACCGACGGTTTACAAAACCGTTGCTCTACCACTGAGCTATGCTGGCCTCCGAGGGCGCGGAGGCTGAGGTTCTGCCGCCACGCACGTGAACTTAGGAACTGGCGCGGTGCGAGTCGAGCGCGGAGTGCGACTCGGGACAGATCACCACAAATATCGTCGTCCAGCCCGGGCGCAACTTGACACCCGCACGCCGCGCCGAAGGAGTTTGGTGCGTGGGCCCGGTTGCGCCCGTCCAGTCCCAGCCCGCACATTGCATCTTGAACGTCGAACTTTGTCCCCATACGGTGCGCTCCCATTATGGAAAAAGTCGTCATCATCGGCACCGGCTGCGCCGGACTCACCGCCGCCCTTTACACCGCGCGCGCCAATCTTACTCCCCTCGTCCTCACCGGCATCATGCCCGGCGGACTGCTCACCACGACGAGCATTGTAGAGAATTTCCCCGGCTTCCCCGAGGGCATCGACGGGTATGAACTGATGACCCGTTTGCAGAAGCAGGCCGAGCGCTTCGGGGCCAAGGTGAAGTTCGCCACCGTCGAGTCGGTTGATCTTTCCAAGAAGCCCTTCACCCTCATCGTGGACGGGGAGCCGATTCAGGCGGAGACGATCATCATCGCCAGCGGCGCGGGGCATAAGCATCTGGGCGTGCCGGGCGAGCACGAGTTGGAGAAGAACGGCGTGACCTATTGCGCCACCTGCGACGGCGCGCTCCCCATGTTCCGCAACAAGCCGCTCGTGGTGGTGGGCGGCGGCGACTCGGCCTGCGAGGAGGCGACTTATCTCACGCGCTTCGGCTCCACGGTTTATCTCATCCATCGCCGCGACACGCTGCGCGCCTCGCGCGTGATGGCGGATCGCACACTGGCGAATGAAAAGATCAAACCCATCTGGGACAGCGTGGTGACGGAAGTCCTCGACGTGAAGCAGAACAAGGTCACGGGCGTGCGGGTGAAGAATCTCAAGACGAACGAGGAAAGCCTGATCGAATGTGCGGGCGTTTTTGCCGCCATCGGCCACATCCCCAACACGCAGCTTTTCCAGGGCCTGATCGACATGGATGAGGCGGGCTACGTGATTCCCCAGCAGGGCACGATGACAAAGGTGCCAGGCGTGTTCGTGGCGGGCGACTGCTCGGATCGCGTTTACCGCCAGGCCATCACGGCGGCGGGCATGGGCTGCGCGGCGGCCATTGATTGCGAGCGCTACCTGAGCGCGCTGAACCAGTGAGCCATGACGCCCGCTGAACTCGCGGAAAAACTGCGCGCGCCGAATCCGCCGCGCCTCCTTGATGTGCGACAGGCCGAGGAACATGCCCTCGTGGCGCTGCCCAACTCGACGTTGATTCCGCTGGGTGAATTGATGGCTCGCGCGGATGAGATCGAGGACTGGAAGACCGTGGAGGTCGTCGTCTATTGCCATCACGGAATTCGGAGCGCGCACGCCATTGCCCAATTGCGAGCGCTGGGTTTCATCAATCTCCACAACCTCTCCGGCGGCATCGACCGCTGGACGAGTGAGGTTGATCCGAAGCTGCCGCGCTACTGAGGACTTCTGCTGTCGCCTGATTGCGCTCAGGCTTTCGGCAGTTGTGTCTGCAACGCGCGCGCCTTCTCGGCATTAGGCGGCTCGGTGCGGTAAGCGCCGAAGTCGGAGAACCAATGCTTCTTCGCGATGCGATACATCCAGTGCTTCTCTGGAACCTCCTCGCCCGGCAGCCACTGGCTGAAGCGCGGCGTCATCGCATCCAATTCCGCCATCGCGGTGCCGCGCGCGGTGGTGTCGCGTGCGCCGTGTTTGATCACGAGCTGCTTCACGAGGTCGGGCCGTTCCATGACCACGCAGCCGCGCGTGGCCGCGCCGGAGAGTTCGCGGAAATCTTTCAGGAACGGAGACGAGCGCATCGTTTCAAAGATGCCGCGCTGGTCGCGAATGTTCTCCGTGGCGAATTGAATGATCGGGCACGGCTCGATGTCGCCCTTGGGGCTGATGTGATGGCTCACGCCCGTGACCATCGGGCAGAGCGCCTTGCCGTCGTGCCCGTAGTAGGCGTCGATCATGCCGATGGGCATCTTCGCGCGCATCTCGACGATGAACTTGCGCACGCGCACGAGCTGGTCCGGGCGGAGGGCGAGGGCGAAGTTCGGCTTCGGTCCCACCGGGCGGTAGGTGTGATACCAGACGTAATGCACACCGCGCGCGATCAGCTCGAGCAGCCATTCTTCCGTGAGCAACTCGTCGATGTTCGACTGGCAGACGCTGGTGGCCACGCCGGTCAGGATGCGCGCCTTGAGGCAATGGTCCAGGCCGCGCAGAGTGCGATTGAGCACCTCCTTGTTGCCGCGCCGGGCGTCGCTGGTGAGGTCGCGGCCTTCAATGCTGACGAGGACGGTGGCGTTGCCGAGCTGGCGCAAACGCGTCGCCACCTTCTCGGTGATGAACTGGCCGTTGGTGAAAATCTGGAAGTAGCAGTCGGGATGCGCCGCCAGCAGATCGAGCAGCTCCGGGTGCATGAACGGCTCGCCACCAAGGATGCCGAAGAAAACATTCCCGTGCTTCTTGGCGTCGGTGATGGTGCGGTTCAGCGTCTCGAGATCAATCGCGCTGCGCTCCGCCTCCACATCCACCCAGCAGCCTTGGCAGCGCAGGTTGCAGGAGTTGAGGATGGAGAGATAAAGGAAGGGCGGAAAGTATTCGCCCCGCTTCACGCGCCGTTTGAACCGCTCGACGGCGAACAGCCCCTTCACGCCAAAAGTCCAGCCGAACTTGAGCAGACAGCGGGTGTCCACGCTGCGGATTATTCGAGTGGCGAGTCGCGGCAGCATCAGAGTGCGGGTTGGACGGCGCGTTTTGGAAACATGTTCACGGCGGCAAAGTATCTCAGACCAAGATGCGGCAGCAATGCCTGTGTTGATGTCTGCGGAAGGATTGGTCAGATTCGCTTCGGCTTAGAGCCTGTCATGCACTCTTGGCGAAGAGCAAAGGGAGCATGAGGATGACCAAGGCCAGCCAGTGGTAGGCGGCGAGGGTTTCAGCGAGGCGCTCGT
>JAYVWQ010000346.1:0-4536 GCA_043785945.1 Akkermansia sp. | reverse complement strand
GGCGGGGCGAATAATCTCTGGAGCAACCCGCTCAACTGGGCGGGCGACGCGGCCCCGGAGCCGGGGGACGACGTGGTGTTTCCCCCAGGCGTGGCCAAGCTGTTACCCACTTACGACGCGGGCGTGAACACGGTTTTCCGCAGCCTCACCTTCGGCGCGAACTACGAACTGACCCCGCTGGCCGGGCACTCCCTGCGTTTGCTGGCGGGAGTTTTTGCGACCCATTCCTCCGGCCTCGCAAAACTCTCCGTGCCGGTGACGCTCGACACGAACCAGCTTTGGCAGGTCACGCAGCCGGGCGGAAGTTTGCAAGTTCGCGGGCTGAATTTGGGTCTCGCGACGCTCACCAATGACAGCGCGGGAACTTTGTTGCTCATGGAGGCGATTACGGGCGCGGGCGGCTTGGAACTCCTCGGCGCGGGTGGCACCGTTCTCGCGGGCACAAACACCTTCCTCGGTCCGGTCCACATTCGGGCGGGTCGGGTCACGCTGCAAAACTCGCTCGCCCTCGGGGCTTCCGGCAGTGGCACGGTGGTCGAGGCGGACGCGACGCTCGTCTTGAATCTTCCCGCTGGAGCCTCGGTGTTGGAACCGCTGACCCTGGCCGGCCAGATCGAAGCAGCTTCCAACGTCACGAATTTTTGGAACGGCCCGGTAACGTTCCTGGGCTCTCCGTCCGTGTTGCTGGCGGGCGCGTCGGCCCGGTTGGAACTGGCTTGGCCTGCTACGGGCGGTGAGTTACCGACCCTCGGCTCGGGCACGCTCGCCTTGCACGGCACGAACCCGGCCCAGGGCTTGATTTGGATCATGGAGACCAGCCGCGTATTGGTGCAGGGCCAACTGGAGGGCATATCGTTTGAAATCGCCGATGCTGGCGAACTGGGTGGTGACGGTGCGGTCGGCCCGGTGGCGACGACCTTCTGCAACGGTTGCTCGATGGAACCGGGTCCGATCAATGCCCCCGGCTTGCTCGTCACCAGCAACCTCGATTTGAGCGGAGCTTTGTTCCGCGCGGATGTGGCTGGCCCGACTCCCGGTTCCGGTCATGATCAGCTCGACGTGCGTGGCACGGTCCGCCTGACGGGGGCTTCGCTGGCCCTCAATGTCACCTTCCTCCCCGCCCTTGGGTCGTCGTTGACCATCATCAATAACGACGATTTGGATGCCGTGGAGGGCACGTTCGTTGGGCTGCCGCAAGGCGCGCTGCTCACGATGAACAACGTCACCTTCCAGATCAGTTACGTGGGAGGCGACGGCAATGACGTGACGCTCACGCACGTCGCCGCCGAGCGCTTCTGGAGCGGTGGCGGGGCGAATAATCTTTGGACGACGGCGGCTAATTGGGTGGGCGGACTTGCGCCGGGTGCGGATGATGAATTGATTTTTCCAGCCGGGGCCGCGCGGTTGACGAGCACGAATAATTTTCCGACCAACACGACCTTCCAACGGCTGCGCCTGTTGGGACCGGGCTATACCCTCGGCGGCAATCCGCTCACGCTCCGCGCCGGCCTGGTGGCGGACTACGCGGGAAGCAGTGGTCTGCATCTGCCGCTGCAACTCGGTGCCGCCGGCGTGGTGAGCAATGTCACGGGGACGTTGAGCCTCGAGGGTTCAATCCAATCGGCCTCGGGCACGAATCTTTTCGACGGTGCGGGAACCACCCTCATTGGACGCGGCCCCATCGTGGGCGACCTGCGCAAAAGAGGTTCCGGCCAGCTTCAGCTCCTGGGTTTCCAAGAAAATGTCGGCCAGCTCATTCTCGACGAAGGGCTGACGCTCGCCCAAGGAGAATGGCAGTCCGAGGCCGTGTTGAATGGCGGCACCCTCGGCGGCACCGGCTATGTCGCGGTCGTCAGCAGCACGGGCGGCGGGGTAATCGCACCGGGTCCGGGTCCGGGCGTGCTCTCGGTTTATCTTACCTACTGGAATCCGCTCGTGACCTTCGCCGTCGAACTGAACGGACTCACGCTCGGCACCGGCTACGATCAACTCGCCTCCATCTTTCCCCCTGAACTGGGCGGGGCGACGCTGGCCGTTTCGCTCGGCTTCACGCCCGCCGTGGGCGACACTTTTGTGATCATGGACAGCGTGTTCGATTCCGTCGTCGGCACCTTCGCCGGACTGCCCGAGGGAGCGCTGATCACGAACGGACTGGTGCTGCTCCAGATCAGTTACGTCGGAGGCGATGGCAACGATGTGACCCTGAAGCGCGTGTCCACCACGCCGGCCTCCACGCTGCAGACGCTCACCTTCAACGGCAGCGGCCTGCCGGTGCTGACGGGGCAGGGGATGCCTAACATGCCTTACATGCTCGAAGCCACGTCGGACCTGAACCCGCCCGTGGACTGGCAGTCGGTCTGCACGGAATTTTCGGATGAGGCGGGCCACTATCAACTTACTGACCCGGACGCCGGCTACTACCCGACTCGCTTCTACCGCGTGCTCTCGCCGTGACAGATTGGATGCCCATCTTGTCGCTGTAGGCTCGCCTCGGCAGATGGACGACTCAGCCCTCGTCGCTCTGGCGCACTTTCACGGGCGGAAAGCCGGACTCGTCAGTCTGGCTGCAATTCACCCTCCTTGGTCTCCAACGCCCGCGTGTGCGCTCCTCTCACCTCGAGAGTGACGAACGACTCGCGGCACATTTCCCGAAACAAGACGGGCGACAATTCAAAGCTCTGCCCCTCAGAAATATCCCCGCCCTTTTCCAAGGCCCGTTTGGTGGGTTGATCGGTCGTAAAAACAAGTGTGTTGGTGCGCTCATAAACGGCCAGGCTGCGCGCCGCCTGGAGCTTCGGCGCCGAGGGGTTGGTCGCGTAGACGGTCAGGAAGTGGAAGGGCTGTTTTCCCCGGCGTCAACGAGGCCGTCAAAGTCACGTCCACGTAATCCGACCCGAAATACTTGTAAGATGGCAGGGTGAACGTGTGTCCCCCGTCTCATGTTTCTCTTCAAACTCCGCCCGCCCGATGCCGGGCTGCAGCAGCAGCATGGCTGCAAGGATTAAAAGGGTGGTCTTCATTTTTTGTCTTTCAGGTTTTTCAGCATGACGTGGAGTGATTTCAAATTGTCGAGCGCATCTTCCATCTGCGCGATGGCAGTGTCGATTCCTAGAGGGGCGTCGCGCACCTCCATCGGACCCGACGATTCGGTTCCCCGAACCAAATAATCAATCGACATACCAAAGAAGGTCGCGAGCTTATCCAACCGCCCACTCCTCGGTTCCCCGGTGCCGTGCCAGTATTTATTGATGGATGCTTTGGCAACAAGAGTGCCATCGACGAGATCGTTTTGGGTCAAGCCGCGATCCTTCGCCATCTTTTGCAGGCGATCCGACGGGGCACGGATGCCCCGTGAATTGTGAGGCTGGAAGCCTGCCCCGCCTGACCATGCCGCAACTCAGACCTCCGCCACTTTCCATCGCGTCTGTGCCGTCTGCGTCCCTTGACTGTTCTGACGCTGCCCTCCGATCCGGCGGCGCGCGCGGAGCGACGCGCCC
This sequence comes from Akkermansia sp., assembly GCA_043785945.1. GTDB lineage: Bacteria > Verrucomicrobiota > Verrucomicrobiia > Limisphaerales > SIBH01 > JANNGC01. The sequence goes on along the minus strand of JAYVWQ010000346.1, from coordinate 1,039 downwards.
TACCACCGTTGCTCCGCAAAAGAAACGGCGGGCCACCCGGCCCGCCGTTCGTTATTCGCCATTCGCGCTTCGTTATTTCGCCTGCGGCGAGCCGTCGCCCTTTTCCAGGCCGAGCGCCCATTTGATGCCGCCGAGGATGTGCTGGTCGTAGGCTTCCGCCACTTCCTTGCTGTTGCTCTTGCGGTTCTGGTCCGCCGGGTCCCACACGTCTTCGCGATGACCGAGCGAGGTGTAGAAGATCTTGCCCGCACCGAAGTCCTTGCACCACGAGACGGCGTAGTGGCCCGGCTCCTTGCTGTTCGGATGCTTGTCCAGGACGAGCAGTTCGTGGACGGTCTTGGGGTCGTAATTCTTGATGATATAAATCTCGTCGTAGATCTTGAATGTGTCGCCGAGGTGCTTGGTCGCGGGATGGCTCTTGTCCTTGTTGATGGCCTCGACCGAGACCTGCGCGCCGTGCGTTTGGAATTCGCCGCCCAGCATTTCGAGATACGGTTTGAACCCGTGGAAGGTGTCGCTGCCTGAATGCATGGCGATGAACGCACCGCCGCCCTTCACCCAGTCGATGAAGCCCTGGCGGTCGGGCAGGGGCAGGTCGCCGGTGGTGTTGGCGAAGATAACGGCGTCGTAGTTCTTCAGATTGGCCGGGCTGAGTTTGGCGAAACCCGCCTTGAGCGCCGCGTCGTAGCCGGTCTGCGCGGCTTTCGCTTCGGCTTCGCTGGCTTTCCACTTCACCAAGTCAGCGTCGTATTTCGCCAGGGCGGATTCGTACTTGGCCTGCTCGGCCTTGTGTTTGGCCTGGGCTTTTTCATCCGCGTCGGCGGCGAGGTCTTTGGGCTTCTGTGGGGCGCTGGGTTTTTGCGGCACCTTGTTGGTGGGCTGCTGCACGTAGTCCACCACGGTGAAGGCACCGCTCTCCTCGCCCAGCCGGGCGATGGTCTTCTCCGCCGTGGCGATGGAGCTGTGGCGGAAGCCGGTGGTGACGCTGACCACCAGCACCTTCTTGGGCGCGGCGGCGGCGGTCAGGGTGAGCGAAGCC
>JAYVWQ010000345.1:0-4042 GCA_043785945.1 Akkermansia sp. | reverse complement strand
GCTGCGCATCACATGGAGGCGACCGTCCCGCGAGTCGGTGTTGCCGGCAAGCTGGAGCTTCGTCACCGGGTCGAACGGCACGCCGCCGTACGTCTGCCGCCCGGGCGGGAAGGCCGACAACGCGTCGCCCGCGCTGATGCTGGCCCGCGCCTTCGCCCCGCTCGCTTGATCGAACGGCACGGAGACGAACTTGGTTTCATCCGCCGCGGGCGCGGGGAGCAACAGGACCGCGACGAGCAATGCGCAAAAAACTTTCAAACTGGTGACGCGGGCGCAGCGCCAATCGTTCGCCCAAGCGCAGACGATGAGGGGGTTCATGTGTTGGAGCGTTTGTGCGCCTCGTCCCCGGCACAAGCAAGCCGGAAAACGAAACGACAAGCCCGAGGATTGGCGTTGCCCGGCGGCGCGGCATTGGCTACAGATTTGCAACTTGGGCTGCAAGCCTAGCGCAAATCATGAAATCATTTTTACTCGCCGTCGTTGTTGTCCTCGCCGCCTTTGGGTCGCGGGTGCAGGCCGTCACCGTGCCGCATTTTGATCCCATCCGTTCGGAAATCACCAACCAACTGGCCATCGCCACTCGTGCGACGGTGCCGGACAAGCCGCTGATCGCGGCGCTGACGAAATCAGCCACGCTCATCAGCCGGGTGAACGAAACCAATCTGATCACGGGCACGAAAACTTTGGTGGTCGTGCTGCAGACCTTGAACCGCACGAGTCTCTCCAACGATTTGCGCCACTTCTACGGCTACACCTTTGATCAGTATTTCATCGAGCTGTTCGCCGCGCGGCGCGCCCTGCTCGACCGGCTGGAGGGCACCTTCCCGTCGGGCGCGCACACGGCGGCGCTGGCCAACATCGATCAGGCGCGGGCGGCCATCTTCGCGGCGGATGCCACGACGGAAATGGAAACGCAGGCCATCTTCCTCAATCTCACGGCCAAGAAGCTGGCGGTGGCGGCGGCGCTGACCAAGAAGGCCGAAGCCACGCACGCTCCAGTGGTTCACATGACAGCCAAGGTGGCCGGCTCGCTCACCTTCAGCTTCGCCTCGAAGGAAGCCGGCATCACGCCGGGTGCGAATAGTTTTTTCACCGTGACCTCGGAGAAAAACACGGCCAAGCCGCTCATCGAGCGCACCATCGCCCTCGGCTTCAGGCTCCCTGATTTGGGTAGCAGCTTTGTCACGCTGGATGGGACGGCCGCAGAGGGCGGAGCCACGGTCACGGTCTTGGTCAATGGCGTGAGCTTTGTCTTCAATGCCACGGACGGCGTGGCGAACATCACGCGCACTGCCAACTGGGTGTTCGGAACGTTTTCCTTCGCCGCGCAACAGCCCGGCTTCCCGGATGAAACCATCACGGTCACGGGCGAGTTCAATGGGAGTTACTGAGCGGGCATGTGGGTCAGGCTTCCAGCCTGACGGTTCGGGCGGCATCCTGCCGCCCGTTCCAATGTGGTGCGCGGAGGAGAGGGAGCCTGAACACGGGGCCGGGATGCCCCGTGAACCGTCAGGCTGGAAGCCTGCCCCACATCGACTTCCGGCCTCGGTCACCGCCCCACCACCATCGTTGCATCGCCCCGGCGATTCATGGATAACCACGCCCAATCACTTATGAAATTTCTGTCGCGTGGTTTTGCCGCGGTTCTGCTGGCCTTCTTCGGGGCCTGTTCCAGCCCGCCGCCCGCCCTCACGCAACGCGATCTGGCGCGCGGTTTGCCCGAGGTGCCGGGCGCGCGCAGCGACGGCTCGGTGCTGCTGCCGAACCAGTGGGTGCTGCGGCCGGTGGGGAAGCAGATTGCCCTCGGTGATTTCCCGGTGAACATCGCCGTGACGCCGGACGGGCGTTACGCCGCCGTGCTCCATTGCGGCAACGGCCCGCACGAAGTCGTGGTCGTGGACTTGAAGGCGAACGACATCGTCTCGCGAGTTTCCGTGAACGAAGCGTTTTACGGCCTGAGCTTTTCAGCGGATGGCCAGCAGCTCTTTTGCAGCGGTGCGGGCGATGAAGTGGTTCATCAATTTAACTTCGCTGGTGGTTACTTGAACAACAACCGCTCGATTCATTTGCACGACACCAACGAGCGCGGCGTGCCCGCCGGGATTGCCGTGACGCGCGACGGAAAGAATCTTTACGCGGCCAATCTGCTCGGGCACCGCGTCAGTCATGTGGGCGTGGAAGCGGCCACCAACACGCTGCTCGGGGAGACCATCTTCGCCACGAACACCGCCGCCACCTTCACCAACACCGCCGCCCAGACCGACGACGAGGCGGCCATCACGAAACGCGCCGAAGCCGCGCTGGAAGATGCGCGCTCGGATGCGCCCTTCCCCTACGGCTGCGTGTTGGATGAAAAAAACGGGCGGCTTTACGTGAGCTTCTGGGCGCAGTCCTGCGTGGGCGTCATCGACTTGAAAACGCAGAAGCTGCTCACACGCTGGGCCACGGAGGAGCACCCGAACGAGATGGCCTTGAGCAAGTCGGGCCGGCATCTCTACGTCGCGAACGCCAACCGCAACAGCGTCTCCGTGCTCGACCCCGAAACAGGGAAAACAGTCGAGACGCTCGTGGCGGAACTGCTGCCGAATTCGCCGCCGGGCAACACGCCCAACTCGGTCGCGCTGTCGCCGGATGAAAAACTGCTCTTCGTGGCCAACGCCAACATCAACACCGTGGCCGTGTTCGATGTGAGCGTGCCCGGCAAGAGCCATTCAATCGGGTTCATTCCCGTGGGCTGGTATCCGACCTCGGTGCGAGTCACGCCGGATGGCAAAAAACTGCTGGTGGCCAATGGCAAGGGCGTCATCTCGCGCAGCAATCGCAACGGTCCCATGCCCGGCCGCGAACCGCCGGCCAGCGTGCGCGAATACATTGCCGGCCTGATGCAGGGCACGCTGGAGATCATCGACCTGCCGACGCGGGACAAGTTCGACGCGTTGATGAAGACCTACACGGCACGGGCTTACTCGTGCCTGCCGGCCATCGCGCGCTCGAACGCCGCAGTAAAAGGAGAGGGGGGCAGCCTGACTTCCGCTCACGCCGACAAGAACCCGCTGCCATCGGTTCCGCCGCCGCCGCCGTGGAGCAATCCCATCCCGCGTCAAGTCGGCGAAACGTCGCCCATAAAATACGTCCTCTACGTCATCAAGGAGAACCGCACTTACGATCAGATGCTCGGTGACATGCGCGAAGGCAATGGCGATCCCTCGCTCTGTCTTTTCGGCGAGCGCATCACGCCCAATCATCATGCCCTGGCCCGCGACTTCGTGCTGCTCGACAACTTCTACGTCGAGAGCGAAGTCAGCGCCGACGGTCACGAATGGACGATGGGTGCCTACGCCACGGATTTCGTGGAGAAAATCTGGCCGCTCAGCTACGGACACAACAAGCACAAGAAGTATTCCTATCCGGCGGAAGGCACCTTCCCCATCGCCACCCCGGCGGGCGGATACCTCTGGGACCGCGCCCGCGAGGCGGGCGTGAGCTACCGCAGCTATGGCGAATTCATCGCCAACGGCAAGAAGGTCACCGACCCAGGCCGGACCAAGGTCAAGTCGCTCGAAGGACATTTCGACCCGTGGTATCGCAGCTTCGACATGGATTACCTCGACGTGAAACGCGCCGAGCGGTTCATCTCCGAACTGCATCGCTTTGAGAAGGAGGGCGACATGCCGCGCCTGCAAATCGTGCGTCTGCCCAACGACCACACCTCCGGTACCGCTTCAAACAAGTTCACCCCCACCGCGCAGGTCGCAGACAACGACCTCGCCTTTGGGATGTTGGTGGAGGCCGTCTCGCGCTCCAAGTTCTGGTCTCAGACCGCCATCTTCGTCGTCGAGGACGACGCGCAGAACGGCAGCGACCATGTCGATGCGCACCGCACCATCGCCTATGCCATCAGCCCCTATACCCGCCGCCGCACCACTGACTCGACCATGTATTCGACGAGCAGCATGTTGCGCACGATGGAATTGATCCTCGGTCTGAAGCCCATGTCGCAGTTCGATGCCGCCGCCCTGCCCATGTTCAACAGCTTCACCAA
>JAYVWQ010000344.1:0-2258 GCA_043785945.1 Akkermansia sp. | reverse complement strand
AACACGGGCGCGGATTGGTCGAGCGGGCTGACACGGAAGCGTTTGTTCAACTCCCCGATCAAGGCGGGAGTCTTGTCGGCGGCGCTGGTCGAATTGTTGGAAGCCAAAACATCGGCGATCAATGGCACGAGTGCGGGGCCGTCCCTCGTCCCTTCGGCGCGCAGCGTGGACGGCACGCTCGGGCAGCGCCGCCCGCTGCGGGTGTTGGTGGTGGACGATAATTTTATCAACCAGAAGGTGGCCACGCGGCTGTTGCAGCAACTCGGCTATGCGTCCGATCTCGCGAGCAACGGCGCAGAGGCGCTGGCGGCGCTGGAAAAAAAATCTTACGACCTGATCTTCATGGACGTGCAGATGCCGGGTCTGGACGGATTGGAGACGACGCGGCGCATTCGGGCGTGCGAGCAGCGTGAGGGCCGGTCGCCGGTGCAAATCACCGCCATGACGGCCAACGCCATGCTCGGGGATCGCGACAAGTGTCTCGGGGCCGGGATGAATGATTACCTCGCCAAGCCCGTGCGACAGGAGGCGCTGCAGGCGGCCATTGAACGCGCCGCTCTGGCGCGCACGGTTACGTCGGCCAGGCCCGAACCGGGGCTTATGAAACCCGCCACTACGGCGGCTTTCGTTCCCGCTGAGGACACCGCGACATTGTATGATCTGGATCGGCTTCTGGATTTTGCCGGTGGCTCGCGCTCCTGCCTGATCGAGATCACGGATTTGTATTTCAACCAGACCGCCGGGCAGTTGGACCTCATGGAAGCCGCCCTCGGGCGCGGTGATGCCGCTGAAGTCTCGCGGCTGGCCCACAGTTCGGCGGGGGCCAGCGGCGTCTGCGGCATCCTGGCCATGGAGCCGCTTTTCCGGGAAGCCGAGCATTTGGGCAAACAAAACCGGGTGGCCGAGGTGTCGCCCGTGCTCATGGCGCTGCGCCAGAATTTCGCCCGCGTGCAGGCCGCGCTCCTCAACTCGCGCGAGAAAATGCCGCTGTCCTAAACCGAGATTTGCTCTATGAAGAAAATATTAATTATCGAGGACGACCCGATTGTGTCGCACATCTACCGCAGCCGCCTGGAGAAGGAAGGCTTCGAGGTGGAAGTCTCGGCGGACGGCCAGGCCGGCTACTACCGGCTCTACGAATCCAAGCCGGACGCGCTGCTGCTCGACCTGATGCTGCCCAAACTTAACGGCATCGATCTGCTGAAAAAAATCCGCGCCGTGCGCGAGTTTGAAAAACTGCCGGTCATCGTCTTCACCAACGCCTACGTGGCGAACATGATTCACGAATCCTTCGCGGCCGGAGCCTCGTCGGTGTACAACAAGTCCACCGTCACGCCCCGCCAGATTATCGACATGTTCAACGCGCTGCTCTCGCCCGAGAAAGCTCTAATGGCCGCGCCAGTCCATCCCATTAAACCAGATCCGCACACGAGCGCGGCCATGACCGGCGACGACGCCAGCTTCCAAAAACAATTGCAGGTCAGCTTCGTCCACACCGGTCCCGCGAACATCAGCGAGATGCGCCGTTTGTTGCAGGATTTGAGCCGGGCGGCAGAAGACGCGCGTGCGCCGGTTGTCGAGCTGTTGTATCGCAAGGTGCGCTCCTTCTCCTCGAACGCCGGCATGGCGGGGCTGCCCTATCTGGCCAAGATGGGGGCGGCCACCGAGGCGCTGGTCAAGGAGATGCTGGACAAGCCCAAGACGGTGAGCGCCTCGACTTTGCGCACCACCGCGCAGGCCATTGATTTCTTCGTCGAGTTGAGCAAGCCGGGTCTGCCGTTGGATCTCGCCGACAATCCCCCCATCGACATGCTGATCGTGGATGACGAAATGCTCTCGCGTCGCGCCATCGTCTATGCGCTGGAGAAGGCCAGCCTCAAGGCCACCGCCGTGGAGGATGCCGAAGCCGCGCTGGCGAAAGTGCAGACGACGAAATTTGACCTCGTGTTCCTCGACGTGAACATGCCGGGCACGGATGGGTTCCAGCTTTGCGACGAGCTGCGCCAGAATGGGCCGAACAAAACCACGCCCGTCATCTTTGTCACCGCCACGACCGATTTCCAGGTGCGCGCGCAATCGACCCTGCGCGGGGCCAGCGATCTCATTGCCAAGCCGTTCATGTTTATCGAGCTGACGGTCAAGGCGCTGACCTTTGCCCTGCGCCACCGCATCCTGACCCAGAAACAAGTGTCGCCCTCGTCGCCCGCACTGGCCGGGACCGCCCGTACTTCCGGGCTGGTGGGCCGGGCTGAGTTCAT
>JAYVWQ010000343.1:0-10201 GCA_043785945.1 Akkermansia sp. | reverse complement strand
GCAACACGAATGGCGTCGGACTCTCACTGCAACGCATGGTCGCACTCGACTACGGCAACGATCCGGTGAATTGGATCGCCGCCACGCCCACTCCGTCCGCCGAGACCGGCCCGGCGGCGGGCCAGCCGCCCACGCTCAACTCCGCCCCCGGCAACCTCGCCGTCGCTGCGGGAAGCAACGTGACCTTGAGTGTGAGTGCGGCGGGCGCGGGACTGCTCCGGTATCAATGGCGCTGGAACGGTGCGACCCTTTCTGGCGCGACGAATGCCACGCTCCTCCTGCCCAATGTCCAGCCGGCCAATGCAGGAATTTATTCCGTCCTCGTCGCGAACCAATGGGGCGCGGTCTCCGGTGGACCGGCGCGTCTCGTCGTGCAGGCACCGCCGCAGATTGCCCAGCAGCCTCAGAGCCGCAACGCTCTCCTCGGAGTGGATACCACCTTCATTGTGACGGCCAGCGGCGGGGCGCTTAATTATCAGTGGCGCTTCAACGGCTCCAATCTGCCCGGTGCCACCAACGCCGCGCTCGCGCTCACCAACGTCCAGTTGGCGGCCACCGGCGGCTACGACGTGCGCGTCTATAATGGGCTTGGGGCAGTGACGAGCGTCGTTGCCACGCTCACCGTGCTGGTGCTCCCGTCCATCACCACCTCTCCGCAAAATGTCACCGCCATCATTGGCAGCAGCACCGGATTCACGGCGACCGCGACGGGCACCGCGCCGCTCAGTTATCAGTGGCGGCGCAACGGTGCGAATGTCGCCGGGGCCATCAATCCGAACCTGAATTTCACCAACGTGCAGCCCGACGACGGCGGCAACTACACGCTGGTCGTGACCAATGTGGCCGGGTCCGTGACCAGCAGCGTGGTCACGCTCACGGTCATCGTGCCGCCCACGGTGACGGTTTACGCCAGTGATCCCTTCGCCTCTGAGCCAGGGGCCAACCCCGGGGCGTTCACCTTCAGTCGTTCCGGCGGCACGGCGGCGGGGTTGACGGTGTATTACACCGTGACCGGTTCGGCGGTGGTCGGCGGCGATTACGCGGCCTTGAGCGGCACCATCATCATCCCGCCCGGGGCGGGGGCCACGAACGTGACCGTGACGGCGCTGAATGATGCCGAACTGGAAGGTGACGAAACCGTGGTCGTGACGCTGACCGCGAACGTGGATTATCTCATCGCCACTCCGGGCAATGCGACGGTGATTATTCACGACGACGACAACGCCCCGCCCGTGATCAGCCTCCTCACCCCGACAAACAGCCAGTTGTTCGTGACGACGCCGATCAACGTGGACCTGACGGTCAGTGCCAGCGATCCCAACGGCACGGTGGCGAAGGTGGAATTTTTCACCAACGGCACAAACAAGCTCGGCGAGTCGGTGGTGGCGCCGTTTGATTTCACTTGGACGAACGCACCCGCCGGGAGCAACACGCTCACGGCCCAGGCTACAGATAATCTCGGCGCGACGACCGTTTCCGATCCAGTCGCGGTGGTGCTCAACGCGCAGCCGGTGGTGAGCATCGTCACGCCCGCCAGTGGCGCGAGTTTTTCCACGCCCGCCAGCATCAGTGTGAGCGCCCTCGCCAGTGACGCCGATGGTCGCGTGGCCCAGATGGAATTTTACGCCGGAGCCACGCTCTTCGCGACGGTCACCAACGCGCCGTTCGAGGCGGTCTTCAACACCGTCGCGCTGGGCACCTATCCTTTGCTCGCCGTGGCCCTGGATGACCGGGGGGCGCGCGCCACTTCGGCCGTGGTCAGTGTGACGGTGATTTCGAGCACGGTCGTGCTGACGGATGCGTTTGCCAGCCGGCCCTCGGTCAATGGAGTCACCAATTACGCGACCGGCAACAACGCCACCACCACGCGCGAGACCGGCGAACCCCCGGCTTACAACTCCGGCACCAAGACCGTCTGGATGCAGTGGACCGCTCCCGCCGGCGGCAATTGCACCATTGATTTGTGCGGCAGTTCCTTCGACACCGTCCTCGCCGTTTATACCAACACCACGGCGGGCGCGGCCAGCGTCAGCACCCTCGCTTTGGTCGTCCAGGACGACGACGGTTCAAGCTGCGGCAACAACAACAGCAAGGTCGCCTTTGTCGCCCAGCCCGGCACCGTCTATCAGGTCCGCGTCGAGGGCTACAGCAGCAGCAGTGGCAACATCATCCTCCGTTTGAATCTCGCCGTCACCACCGGTCCCCCGCTCCTCGTCACGCCCCCCGTCGATCAGTTCGCCCTCCTCGGCGGCTCCGCCTTCTTCAATGTCGGCGTCGTCGGCAGCACCCCCTTCACTTATCAGTGGCGCTTTTACGGCACCAATTTGCCCGGAGCCACCAACGCCGGCCTCACCCTGAACAATGTCACCACCAATCAGGTCGGCCCCTACTCCGTCGTCGTCACCAACGCCTTGGGCACCCTCACCACCTCCAATGCCCAGCTCTCCGTTATTGAGGCCAACAGCGAATACTTCCGCCTCAGCGCCCTCCTCACCAACAATCCCGGCGCCCTCGAACACTATCAACTCACCGGCTATGACCCCGTCTCCGGCCAGTATGCCCGTGGCGGCGTCGCCGTCTCCAGCTCCCAAGTCTTCGTCAACGCCGGCCTCACCGCCGCCCGCTTCGCCGCCGCCGACCTCTCCGGCGGCACCGCCCTCAACACCCGCTACGATGCCCTCGTCACCGACCTCCGCACCGAAACCGTCTATTGCTTCGGCACCAACGCCACCGGTCCCGCCCAAGCCTCCGCCCAAGCCACCACGCTGACCCATCTGCTCGCCTTGCACGGCGCGTCCGGGTTGCTCACCGGGCAGGCCATTCCCCTGTCCCAACCCATCACCCTCGCCGGGGCCTATGGAAATTATGGATTCTTCTCCGGCTACAGCCGCGTGGCGCTGGTCACGGGCGGGCGCGTCTGGCATGTCGCCCTCCCCTCCGGGGCCGTGGCCGATTTGGGAACAATCCCCGCCTTGCAGCATAATTATGTGCTCAGTTGGGGCTACTGGGGTCTCGTCGAATCCACCGAGACGGGCCTCGCGCTCGTCTATGGGCGCACCTCCCAGGCCATCGCGCGCACCCAAGTGCCGTCGGGTGCGACGACGAATTTCGCCACCTTCTCCAACCTCGGTTTTTACAATGCGTCCCTCTCGTTCTCCGTGACACGCAGCCGCTGGTATTTTGATCATTATGGGAGCAGCCAGTTCCTAAGCGGCACGGAGGTGGTCGGTTTTGCGGACGCGCAATATGCGCTGGGAGCGGCCGGCGATTTGCCACCCACGGTCGTGGTCGCACCCCAAAGTGCGCAGGCCCTGACGGGCGGGCGGGCGGCCTTCGCGGTGACGGCGGTCGGCGGTGGACTGCTCGGTTATCAATGGCGCTTCAACGGCGTGGATTTGCCCGGGGCGCTGGGGTCGGGACTCGTCGTGTTGGATGTGCAGCCAGAGAAGGCCGGAAGTTATTCCGTGGTAATCACGAACGCCTTCGGTGCCATCACCTCCGCGCCCGTCGCGCTCACGCTGGCCCTGCCGCCGGCGATCACGGCCCACCCCCTGGGGGGGACCGTGCTGGCAGGCACGCCCGTGACCTTCACGGTCGAGCACAACGGCGACGGTCCGTTCACCTATTATTGGAAGTTCAACGGTTCGGATTACGCGGTCACGTCGAGCAATGCGCTGGTGATTCCAGCCGTGAATTTTTATTTGAACGGGTCCTTCCGGGTGGAGGTGCGGAACGCGGTGGGCGTGGCGGTGAGCAGCAATGCGGCGCTGGTGGTGCTGTCGCCGCCGTTTATCCTGGCGCAGCCGGCGGGGCGGCAGTTGTTGCGGGGGATGAACACGACCCTGGCAACGAGCGTGGATGGGTCGGCCCCCTTCCGTCTCCAGTGGGGCAAGGACGGGGTGGAGCTGGCGGGGGCGACGAACATGGTGCTGGGGCTGGCGAATGTGCAGCCGTCGGAGGCGGGGAATTATGTGCTGGTGGCGACGAACATTTATGGCGCGGTGACGAGCGTGGTGGCGACGCTGGACGTGCTGGAGTTGGCGGCGGACAGTTTCGCCATCAACACGCTGAGCACGAACAGTCCGGTGGTGGTGAACGCGTTTCCGCTGGTGAGTTATGTGTATCAAAACGGGTTGGCGGCTTCGACGCACCGGTTGTTCCTGAATGGGTACGGGAGCAGCGGCAGCGGGGGCGCGGCGGGTTTCAGCGCGGCGGATTTGTCGGGGGGCTTCGGGCTGGGGGCGGCGCGCAACGGGTTGGTGAGTGATTTGCGGTCGCGGAAGATTTATTCGCTGGCGCAGAACGGGACGCTGATTGGGAGCAGCGGCGGCTCGGTGAATTCGCTGGTGGAGTTGGACGGGCTGACGGGTGGGACGACGACGAACGTGATTACTCTGTCGAGTAACATTTCACTGACCAGCGGGTCGGCGATTTTCTCGGGCTACGGACGCATCGTGCTGGCGGACAGCAGCAGCCAGATTTATGACGTCGCGCTGCCTTCGGGACAGGTGACGTTCCTGGGGACGCGCTATATCAACTATGTTTATGCCTATGGTTTCGCGTATCGGGGCTTTGGCATTGCCGAGTGTATCGGCACCAACATCTGGCTGGCGCATGTGCGGGACGAGCGGACCATCGAGCGCCTCCGCGTGTCGGACGGCGCGACGGAGACGATCGCGAGCTTCAATTACCTCGGAAACTACGCGGGCAACTTCACCCTCTGCCTGCCGCGCAATCGCTGGTATTTCAACTGCGAGAGCAGCTCGCAGTTCGGCGGCACGTCGCAGAACAACCTGATCAGCGCGGACGCCAGCTTCGTGTATCAGGTGCCGAGCAACACGCCGCCGAGCTTCCTCGATCAGCCGCAGAGCCGGTTCGCCCCGGTCAGTTCCACCGTGATCCTGAGCACCTTGACCGATGGTTCGCAGCCGCTCAGTTATCAATGGTTCCTGCAAGGCGGCCTCTTGCCCAATCAAACCAACGCCAGCCTCGTGCTGACCAATGTCCACGCCACCGCCGAGGGGGCTTACACCGTGATCCTGAGCAACTACGTCGGCACCGCCACCAGCGCAGTGGCCACGGTCACGATTGATTACGGCTCCACGACCACCAACACCGTGGCGCTGCTCACGCTCACCGGCTCGACCTGGCGCTATCACAACAGCACAGGGTTTCTGAGCAGCAACATCGCGTGGACGGGATCAAACTATAACGACACCACCTGGTCCGGCTCCGGTCTCGGGCTGCTTGCGGTTGAAAACTCCGCCAGCATCACGCCGCTGATCAACACGACGCTCATCCTCGGCCGCACTTCCTACTATTTCCGCGCGTGGTTCAACGTCCCGACCAATTACTCCAACGGCACCATGCTCCGGGCCACGACCATGATTGATGACGGCGCGACCATCTACATCAACGGCCATCAAGTGGAGCGCGTCCGCATGCCCACCGGCTCCTACGGCCCGACCAGCTTCGCGCCCACCCAGGCTCCGTTCGGCGGAGACGCAGGGTTGGAATACTTCTACTGGCTGGCTTCCACCAACTTGGTGCGCGGGAGCAATGTCATCGCCGCTGAGGTGCATCAGGCCAGCGCGACCAGCTCGGACATCGTCTGGGGCTTGGCGCTGGATGCGCTGGTGCCGACCTTGAATCGCCCGCCCGTCATCACCAATCAGCCCGTCAGCCAGATTGTTTCCAACGGCGTGACCGTGCAGATGAAGACGGGCGCGAGCGGCAACGCCCCCTTGAGCTATCAATGGAGGTTCAACGGCACCAACCTGCCGGGTGCCATCACGTCCACGCTCACCATCACCAACGTGCAGAGCGGGCACGCGGGTGTTTACAGCGCGCGGGTGTCCAATCCCTACGATGTGGCCGTGAGCAGCAACGCCACCCTGACCGTCCTCGTGCCTCCCATGACGCGCTTCCTGCCCGGCGGACTGACCTTCTCCGCGCCCGGTCATTTCATGCTCAACTTCACGGGGGATTCCAACAGCGTGGTCGCCATCGAAACCTCGACCAACCTGATCAACTGGGTGCAGACCGGCACCATCACCAACACCACCGGCACCGTGTCCTACGATGACGGGACGGCGGGCGACGCGCCGTATCGCTTCTACCGGCTGCGGCTCGTGCCATAGTGGGGTGAGCGAGGGCTTGTAACCCGCAGCAACGTAGGAGGAGGATCGGTGGGTTGGACCTGCGAGCGTGATCAGCTTGGGAATGTTGCTGCGGGTGACAAACCCGCGCTCCGCAAATGAGAACACTATCCAACATTCACTTCACTTGTGTGGGCGCGGATGATTTGCCACCATCCGTCCACGCATGAAACCATTTCTCACCGCCCTGCTCGCGCTCGTCGCCGTCACGATCCAAACCACGATGGCGGCCGACGCGAAGAAGCCTGACTACGACGCCCTCTACAAACTCGGGCCCGAATCGCAGCCCCAGGACGGCGGGCCTCACGGCGAGCTGATCAAGATGCCCGCCTTCACCAACAGCACCATCTACCCCGGCACCGTGCGCGACTGGTGGGTTTATGTGCCCAGGCAATACGACGCGAGCAAGCCCGCCTGCCTGATGATTTTTCACGACGGCTGGAGCTACGCCAATCCCACCGGGCAGTTCCGCGTGCCCGTCGTGTTCGACAATTTGATCGCGAAGAAAGAAATGCCCGTGACCATCGGCGTGTTCATCAATCCCGGAAACATTCCCGCCGGCGTGGACGGAGGGAAGGCGCGGAGCAATCGCAGCTTTGAATACGACTCGCTTGGCGATGCCTTCACGCGGTTCGTCCTGCAGGAGATGCTTCCGCCCGTTGCCGCCCAGTATAATCTCACCAAAGACCCCGCCGGGCGCGCAGTCGGGGGCATCAGCTCCGGTGCCATCTGTGCATGGACCATGGCCTGGGAGCGGCCCGATCAGTTCGGTAAAGTCCTGAGCCACGTCGGCAGCTTCACCAACATCCGGGGCGGGAACAATTATCCCTCCCTCATCCGCAAGACCGAGAAGAAGCCCATCCGCGTGTTCCTTCAGGACGGGTCGCACGACCTCGACAACCTGCACGGCCACTGGCCGCTGGCCAATCAGGAGATGGCGGCGGCGCTCAAGTTCATGGACTACGATTACAAGTTTGAATTCGGCGAAGGCCAGCACAGCGGCAAACACGGCGGGGCCATCCTGCCCGATTCGTTACGCTGGCTCTGGCGCGGCCCCAATCCGTGAGCCGGGGGCAGAACTCATCGCACGGTGACGGGGCGCGCCGAGCTGGACGGCGCACTTCGCGGGCGCGAAGTTCGGTTACGATTTGCTTCGTGTAACTCACCAACGCCTCGTCGTCGCTAATGGTGGTGACGCGCACCTGATCCGGCGCGAGCCAGAGCGGGAAATTGCCGGCGTAATGTTCGATCAGAAAACCGATGAAACGTGCGTGCGTCCCGAGCGGCGCACGATGAATGCACAACGGCGTTTTCTCGGAATTATCTTGGTCGCGATATTTCAGGCCAACTTCTGCAACAACTTTTAACGCGAATCTTTTTCCAGAAACCATAAACTCGGCCGGATTCACTACGCTGCATCCTCTGCGTTTGCTTGTTCGAAAATGCACCAATTTCCGGTGAGGAGAAAATCGGCGCCGCTGACGAGCAGCGTGTGGACTTTCGCTGATTCCGCGTCGGCGATTTGGTTCGGTTAAAGTGTGGAATAAGCAGGCAGACTTCCGAAAGCGCAGAGTAGCGCGCGATGTCTGCGATGAAGCTCGGGTTATTCATTGCCATTATTCGTGCTTTCACTAGCGTCGCGCCCATGGCTTATTCATCCCCATCCAGGTTTGCCGGGTTTATCCTTCCACTACACCATTCGATCCGCGTTTTGACCCTCTCTTTGCTTGTGGCAGCGACGCACCGAACTGCATCCGGGCAATCGCCCTGGGGCAACGCTCTCTCATTCAATGGCACCAACTACGCCACCGTCGTGAACTTCGGGAACATCATCCCCACCAACGAAATTACCGTGGAGTTCTGGGCTTACACCCCCAAGTTCATCGGCCAGTCGGCGTTCCAACTGTCGCCGGACAGCAATGGAAACCGCCTCAACGCCCATCTCAATTACGGCAGCAGTTACGCCGATGCTCTGACTTACTGGGATTTTGGAAATATCAGCACCGACGGGCGCGTGTTCGCAGCGTGTCCGCCCAATTCGATCAGCAACTGGGTTCACTACGCGCTCGTGGCCAGCCAGGGCGGCAACTTCATGCGCATCTACACCAACGGTGTGCTGCAAATCAGCCGGTCCGGCATGACTCCATTCGTGCGCGGCAGCTACAGTTTGCGGATCGGCGGGCCGGACTTTGCCTACAGCGGCAGTCTGGATGAACTCCGCATCTGGAACACGGCCCGTTCGCAGGCGCAGATTCAAGCCGCCATGAACCTGCCGCTCGTGGGCAACGAGACGGATCTCGTCGTCTATTACAAGTTCGACAACGCCAGCGGCGCGGTGGCCACCAACAGCGCCACCGCCACCGGCGCGACCTACGGCGGCATCCTCGCCAACAGTCCGGTTTGGATTGCCAGCACCGTGCCGACTTTTCCCGTGGCTCTCACCTTGCCGGCCACACGCATGAGCAACACTGTGGCCACGCTCAATGGCACGGTCAATTCCGGTAGCTCGGCCACCACCGCGTGGTTCGAGTGGGGGCTTTTTCCTTTCAACAACAGCACCACCACCGCGCCCCTGGCGGTGGGTAGTGGCAATTCTTTTGTGACGGTGAGCAACGTGTTGAGCGGCCTCACCCCGGGCGTCATTTATCACGGACGAATCGTGGCTTCCAACGCGCTCAGCGTAGCGCGCGGCCGCACGGTTCGGTTCGGCTCGCCGGCCATCACCCTGAACAGCCCGGCAGTGCTGACCAATGAATGTCACACGGCTTACGTTGATCCCGCCGTGGCCACGGACACACCGCTGGCCATTGCCGGGGGATTTTATCACAGTCTGGCGCTCAAGAGCGACGGGACGGTCGCCGCGTGGGGAAACAATTCCTATGGCCAAACAACCATCCCGGTGGGCTTGAGCAACGTGGTGGCCATTGCGGGAGGAGCTTTTCACAGTCTGGCGCTCAAGAGCGACGGGAAGGTCGCCGCGTGGGGAGACAATTCCTATGGCCAAACAACCATCCCGGTTGGCTTGAGCAACGTGGTGGCCATTGCCGGGGGAGTTGCTTACAGTCTGGCGCTCAAGAGCGACGGGAAGGTCGCTGCGTGGGGATACAATGGCTCTGGCCAAACGACCATCCCCGTGGGCTTGAATGCCCTCAATCTGATCACCAGCGGCAGCGTCAATACCAACACCCCTGGCAACTACCTGCTGAGTTACAGCAGCAGCAATTCGCTCGGCGGCGTCGCCACGGCCACGCGCACGGTGATGGTGCGGGACACCCTCCCGCCCGTGCTTACCCTGTTAGGGAACAATCCCGTTCTCATTACCAATGTCTCCAACCTGCCGTTCGTTGACCCCGGCGCGGCCGTGGGGTTTGATCTTTGCATGCAGGCCACCCCTCCGCTGCTCGTCAGCAACAGTGTGAACGTGAATTTCCCCGGTACCTACGCCATCACCTATCGCTCCACGGATTCCAGCGGCAACACCGCCAGCGCCAACCGCACCGTGATCGTGGCCCTGCCGCCCGCCGTTCCCGGTGATCAAAACGGCGACGGCATTGTGAGCCAGTCGGAACTGGACGCGGTTTATGGCAATTACCTGCCCAACAGCCCGTGGCTTTTCATGACGAACGTGGCGGGCCTCGGTGGAACGAACGTGACCTTTGCGCTCGCCAACTCCGCTCTGGGTGCCTACACGGTGGAATACTCCACCAATCTCACCGGCTGGCAACCGCTCGGCCCCGCCACGCCGCGTTATCTCTTCACCGATACCAACGCGCCCGCCGTGCCGCAGCGTTATTACCGGCTGGTCTATCCGTGATGCCCAGAGTCCGCACGATTGGAAAACAAAACGGCCCGCCGGAGAAATCCCGCGGGCCGTTCGCTTGAAAAATTGCTACGCGCGCCGCTCTTTAATCCCCGCCAGAATATCCGCCACGACCTCCCCCTTTGGCTTCGCGCCTTGCGGGCCGCCGTGGTGGAGACGCACGCTCACCGCGCCGGCTTCCAGGTCGCGACCGCCGATGACCAGCATCGTGTGGACGCGCAAT
>JAYVWQ010000342.1:0-9152 GCA_043785945.1 Akkermansia sp. | reverse complement strand
CTGGAGAATGGCCGCGCCCGCCCCGTCGCCGAAGAGGACGCAGGTGTTGCGGTCGCGCCAGTTGATGATGGAGGAAAGTTTTTCCGCGCCGATGACCAGAACCGTGTCGTAGGTCTGGGACATGATGAACTGCTGGCCAATTTCCAGGGCGAAAATAAATCCAGAACAGGCCGCCTCCATGTCGAAGGCGGCCGCTCGGAAAGCGCCGATTTTCTGCTGCACAAGGCAGGCCGTGGCGGGAAACGGCATGTCCGGGGTGATGGTGGCGACAATGATGAGGTCGATCTGTTCGGGCTTGATGTTGCCACGCTCCATGGCGAGCAGGGCCGCGCGGGTCGCCATGTCCGAGGTGAACTGGTCGGGCGCGGCGATGCGGCGTTCGCGGATGCCGGTGCGGCTCATGATCCATTCGTCCGTCGTATCAACCATCTTTTCCAAGTCGGCATTGGTCAGGATTTTTTCCGGCACGTAAGAGCCGACGGATGTGACCGAGCAGGTGCGGCCCTGAAAATTATTTTTGGCGCGCGGGTTCCGAAATTTTTTGGACGGGGTGGTTTTCATGCCGGGAGAGCTAATTTTTTGTGGGCGCGGGCGATCTCTTCGCGGATGCGTTCATGGACATGATGCGAGACGGACTCCACGGTCTGGAGAATGCAGTTGGCCACGACGCGCTCGCGGCCCGAGCCGTGGACTTTGAAGACGTTGCCGTTGAGACCGAGCAGAGGAGCGCCGCCGTGGGCCTCGGGGTCCATGGTGTTTTTCAGCGAGCGGAAACCTTCCTTGGCCAGGAGCGCGCCGAACTTGCGCACCGGATTCGCGGTCAATTCGCGTTTCAAAATTTGCAGGATGCCCTTGCCCAGCCCTTCGCAGGTCTTGAGCACGATGTTGCCGACGAAGCCGTCGGTAACGACCACATCCACGGTGTCGCTGAAAATGGTGTGACCCTCGACGTAGCCAAGAAAGTTCAAATCAATTTGCTGGCAGAGTTGAAGCGCGTCGCGGGTCAGTTCGTTGCCCTTAATCTCCTCCGTGCCATTGCTCAGAATGCCGACGCGCGGCTGGGCGACGCCAAGCATCTCACGCGCATAAACCCGGCCCATGATGGCGAACTGGAGGAGGTGGATGGGCTTGCACTCCGGGTTTGCGCCCGCGTCGAGTAGGACAAAGCTTCCGTTCGGAGTGGGGATGATGGTGGCGATGGCGGGGCGATCCACGCCTTCGAGCGGGCGCAGTTTCAGAGTGGAGGCCGCGACCAAGCCACCGGTGTTGCCGAGCGAAATGATCGCATCAGCCTTGCCGTCCTTGACCAAGTCCACGGCGCGCGCCATGGAACAATCCTTCTTCTTGCGCAGGCCGGCGATGGGTTTGTCGTCCATCGTGAGCACTTCGCTGGCGTGGACGATTTGCAGTCGGCGGTCCGAGCAGCCATGCGCCTGGAGCGCAGCTTCTATTTCGCCTTTTTGCCCGACGAGAAAGAGTTGTTCGATGCGTTCGTGGCCGGGCGTTTGCAGAGCACGCTTGACGCCGGCTATGACTACACCGGGTCCGTGGTCGCCGCCCATGACGTCAACAGCTACGCGCATAAAAACAACAAGAGCGCAGAGAGAAATACTCAGCCGCGCTCTTGTGGCAGAGGAAAATTAGGCTTTGGCCTTCACGGTGATCACCTGGCGACCCTTGTAATGGCCGCAGGCGGGACACACGCGATGGGGGACGTAGGGGGCCGCGCATTGCGGGCAGGTGCTGAGTTGAGGGAGCTTGAGCACGCTGTTGTAAGCCCGGCGCATTTTCATGCGGCTCGTTGACGGTTTTCTCTTGGGAACGCCCATATTATTTCCTGTTCTACAGTTTCAACTTATCCAATTCATCCCAGGCGGAAGAGGTCGTTACGGACGTTTCACCAGGTTCTTCTTGGAATGTGCCGGGTTTTTTCAGCCCGACGCACCCCTCTTCACACAACGGATGTTGCGGAAGAGCGAGGAGAATATCTTCCCGAATCTGAGGCGTCAAGTTCACCAAATCACCTTCTAGGACAACCGCATCCTCGCCCGTTAGGGGCAGGTGGCAGGTCCAGTCCTCCAATTCCAGGGGATACGAGAACTTTTTTAGGCAGCGCACGCAGTGCATTTCCAGCGGCAGGCGGAGCGTGCCCTGAATGAGCAATGCGTCCTCCAGTTCCTGCGCGTTCAGGTCATATTCGAGCGGCCCGGAGGGCAGCATCACCTCGTCGTGCAGGTCCAGTTCGAGTTCTTCGATGGGGAGTTGACCGCTCAGTTGCAGTTCCTTGTTCTCCAGATGACGAATGTTGAAGGTCAGGGCCATAACTCACCTTTCGTTAAAATTGTTGCCGTTTACCGGGTTCGCTTCGCTTTCAGCGCCGCTTCCACATTCGCCGGCACGAAGGAGTGAACGTCGCCGCCCAGTCCGGCGATTTCCTTGATCAGCCGCGAGCTGAGGAAAGTATAAGTCTCCTTGGGCATCATGAAAATGGTTTCGATGCGCTCGTTCAATTTTCGGTTCATCAGGGCCAGTTGAAATTCAAACTCGAAGTCCGAAACGGCGCGCAGACCGCGAATGACCGCCTGCCCGTGGCATCGCTCCGCGTAATCGACCAGCAGGCCGGTGAAGGAATCCACCTTCACGTTCGGCAGGGCCGCGACGGCTTCCTGCACCAGTTGCACCCGTTCGGCCAGCGTGAAGAGCGCCTTCTTCTCCGCGTTGTTGGCCACGGCCACGATGACGGTGTCAAAAAGTTTGGCCGCGCGCTGCACGATGTCGAGATGACCGTTCGTGAGCGGGTCAAAACTGCCGGGGTAAATCACCGTGCGCATGGGCGGAGAGTAGCAAGGAGCGTTGGTTTGCCCATTGAAAAACTCAGTAGCTTGACCCGCCGCCGCTCTTGGTGCGGATGATGGTCATGCTCTGGCCGGCTTCATCGAGGGAGAGTTCCGCCGTGTGCCAGGGCACTTCGTAAGCCTGCACCGGCTCGCGGAAGCCCTTCAGCGTCAGGAGCGGCTGGGCCACGCAGGTGGCGGCGAGCGCGGGATCGTCGCGAAGCAGCGCGCGGTGGGTGTGTTCGCCAATCAAGATGCGCCCGCGTCCCGAGGAGGATTCGAGCCGGCTGGCCAGATTCACTTCGCGTCCGAAGATGGTGTAATTCATTAGATGTTTTTCCGATCCCATCAGGCCCACGGTAACGAAGCCGGTGTTGACCCCCGAGCCGAGGGTGAGGATTTCGAGCAGGGACTGGGGTTCTTCACCCTGGAGTTGGCGGTGCAAGTTTTCCTCCTCGCGCCGGGCATTCTCGGCCCGACGATCTAAGTTAAGCCGGGCGATGGCGCGCTGCATGTCAAGAACGGCGCGCACACACCGCACGGCGTGCTGGTCGTCCGACAGTGGTGCGCCCCAGAAGGCCATGACGCAGTCGCCGATGTATTTGTCGAGCGTGCCACCGTGAACTTTCACGCAGTCGGCGGCGATGCCGAGGTAAAGGTTCACCGTATTCAGCACCATTTCCGCCTCGGCATCGTATCGCCGGGCCGCGTCCGCGCCCTCCAGATGGTGAACGCGGGCGTAGGTTTCGGCGCGTTGCTGGCGCGCATCGGTGATCTCGGTGAAGCCGCGCACGTCAGCGAAGAATATGGTGAGTTCCCGCCGCGCGCCACCAAGGGAAAGTTTTTCCTGGCCGAGCAGTTCGCGCGCGACCTCGGGTGAGACGATGCGGCTGAAAATGTCCTTGGTGTGCTGGCGTTCGCGCTGCTCGAAGCGCACCAGATAGGTGATGAGGATGACGTGCGTGACGAGCAGCGAACCGCCCATCGGCATCACCATCGGCAGCCACAAACGCCACTCCACAAACGCCCAGCAGGCGAAAGCCACGTAGCTGCAGAACACCAATCCCACGGTGAAGATGGCCGCGATGGAGCGCAGGTTCATGGTGATGATCCAGGCCAGCACTCCGAACCCCCAGATAAGCGCGAGTTTTTGCCCGGGCGGGAGCGGACGGATGAAACGGTTGGTCAGGAGCGAGTTGGCCACGTTCCAGTGCTCGCTCATCAGGAAGGTGTCATGCTCCAATGGCGTGGCACCCATGTCCGTCAGGTCGTTACCCGTGGCGAGGGAGCCAACCACGATGAGCTTGCCCGCCCAGCGGTTGGTCACTTCATCCATCCGGCCCGCGCGACGCGACTCGTATTGACCGAGCAGGTATTCGATCCCTTCCTTGGTGAGTCGGGGGTCTTGCGCCGTAATGCTCCAGTCGATGTGGAAGCGACCCTCGCGGTCCACGGGAATGACATGAAGCGCGCCGCGCGCATCCGGGATTTCAATCCGTCCTCGCTCCAAGTCGATGCGGGCGCGGCTCAAATCCAAATCCAGCCCGCGCGCGGCCAGCAGAATGCCGAGTTGCCAGAAACGTTCGCGGCTTGAGGGGCGTTCCCAGCGCGGGGGGCGCGCTGTTTTATCCGGACGCTCATTCAGTTGCGTTTCGAGGGAGGCGGCGTCGAATTCTTGAGCGGCGTTCAAGGGCAGCGGGTCGAAGATGTTCCCTTTCCGATCCTCGCGCGGAAACAGAATCTGCCCCTTCTCGATTCGGGCCTCGGCCAATTTCCAACCGAAAGCACGGGCCGCTTGACGGATGGTGGGATGCCAGACTGTGGCCACCGAATAGGCGCGGGCCCGGCGCAGGATTCCATCCACTTCGCGCTGGGCCGAGATGTCGGCCGTGGCCCAGGCATTGGTGCGGAACAGTTCCGCCGGGGTGACGCTGTCCTTGGCTGCGAGTATCGCCCCACCCGCGCCCCGGAGTTCCTGGGCCATAAATTCATCCGAGCCGACAGTCTCGCCATCCACGATGGCCGGCGGATGATCCGGGCGTAATTCTGCGAAGACAATATCGAAGCCAATCCCCTTCGCCCCCTGCGCCTGCAATTCATGCACGAGCCGGGCGTACACTTGCCGGGGCCATTGGAGTCCAAAGCGGTAGGGCAGGGTGCCATCGCCGGCCAGCACCGCCTCGATACTCTCATCGGTGATGGTAATGACGCCGAGATTGGTGGCCACCACGGGCGAGTTTTGGGCCGCCCAACGCACGCGCCAATCATAAGTGATCCACTCGACCCGTTGCCCCGGACTGAACAAGTCGCGGTCGCCCAGCCATTCGAGAAAGCAAACCGCGATGGTCACACCCGCGCAAATTAAGATGGGGACAAGCGACGAGGGTTTCCACTTCACTGCGCGAACAAAGCAAAACCCCCAGAGCAACTCAAGTTCGCTCTGGGGGTTTGGAAAAAGACTTCGCTCTTGGTTTTACTGGGGTCCCGGGGTCTGCGGATTGGCCGGCGTTCCGGGAAGCGGCGGGAGGGTCGGCGAAATAAACGGTGCTTGCGGCGCGATAAAGGGTGCCGTGAACCGGCCTATGCCGTGGCTCGCCAAGTCGCGCAAGGCTTCGACGATGCCACGCAATTCCTCGCCCGTGGCGGAATGAGGTGCCGCGTCGCCCGGGCTCACAGATTGGCCGTCATGCAGGACAAACGTGTCCACGCCGCCTCCCACTTTGGGATATGCCATGCCCGCCGTGCCCTCTTCCACGATGAGCTTGCCGTCTGCATTCAAATAAACGGTCGTGCCGCGGATGCCACAAATGCCCTTGGGGGTGGCGATTTCGTAGCGCGACCCCTTGGCAAGCTTGTTGACCTTGGCATAAATCGCCCCCGTCTTGATCTCAAGCTGAGTATCCGTCAGTTTTTCGGCTTGGGTCTCGGTGGTGGTGATGGACCGAACGACGAAGGTGGATTGCTGAGCCACTTGGATCAGGCCGACATTTCCATCCAGGTCAATATCCACATGAGAGCCGACGGAGGTTTTAATGGTGTCCCCGGAATGGAGTCGGGTGCCGACAGCCAGGGGGATAAATGCCCCGCCACCACTGGAGTATTTGGCCTCGCCGGACAAGGAGTTGACCACGGCCGTTCGCGGCTTGGCGTCTTGAGCCGCAGCCGCCAAGGTGAACAGGGAAGCGACGGCGAGCGACGCGACCATTTTGATCAAAGAAGGATTGGAATTCAGATTCATAACATTGTCCGGCTTTGCCAGAGTAAAAGTATTCGGACGGGACTGTATGGGGCCGCTCCGGAATGTCAATTTCAATGTCCGCTTGTTTGGATAAATTCTGTCGCGACCGTCTTTCACACTCTGGTTGGCCCCATCGGCCGGCGCATCCAAGATTAAAAAACATCCCCTTCATGCGTTTTCCCAGTTGCCAAATTTTCGGAGACGTGATTCCTTGTCTCACTTCTGAAACAACCCATGACGGACAAATTGTATTTTGGTGCGACGACGACGCTGAACCAGCAACCCAAACTCTCTATGCAAATATCATTTCTCAAAAAATTTAGCACGATGGCCAGCCTGGGCGTCGCGTTGCTTGGTCTCAACCATCATGCGGTGGCCCAACTCTCCGTCGGGCCGGGCGGTTTGGCTGCTCAAACTTTCCCGACAAACCCCATCGTTTCTGAGTGGTCCACGATCAGTATTGCGGGTGCGAACATTACCACCGGAGTGGATTTGGACGCAGCAGTCCAGACTAACAGCGCAGCGAATGTGAACGCTGCTTTAGCACCAGACGCCACCACCCCGGTTCCGGCCGCCGCCGGTACTGCGCGCTGGAATTCGGTCGGCCTCTACTTACAAACCCGCCCCACGGGCAATAGTTATACCTTGCTGCGGGCGACCCTGCAAAACAACACCGGGTCAAATATTCTCTCTCTCACCGTCACTTACGATTTGGGTGCCTTGGTGACTACCGGATCCGGAATCGGTGAAGAAGTCCCCGGCCATCGGGCGTTTTACAGCTTCACTGGTGCTTCTGGAACCTGGATTCGCATCCCAGAATTCGACAGCGCGAATCCTTCCAATTCAGGACCCAAAAGTGTGACTTTAAGCTTGGGAAACTGGGCTCCGAATTCCAGCTTGTTTCTGCTTTGGGCTGATGACAACGGCCCCAGCAGCGACGCCCCCCCGACGCGTGAAGGCAGCTACACAATTGACAACTTTGCCGTCACAGCCACGCCTGGCAGTGCGCCAGTCATCACCACCCAGCCTCAGCCGCAGTCGGTGGCTCCGAACAGTCCGGTTACTTTCAGTGTGGTCGCGGGTGGGGCACCCGTTCTCCGTTACCAATGGCGTAAAAACTCCACCAACATAGTGGGAGCCACCAACACCACTTACAGCATTCCCAGCGCTCAGGTTGCTGATCAGGGCTTTTACTCGGTTGTAGTCACCAATGGTTTGGGTTCAGCCACCAGCACGAATGCTTTTCTGACCGTCGCCTGTGGTTCGCCTGCCGCCATCACCGGTCAACCCGCCAACCAGACTTTGAACAGCGGTGGCAGCTTAACTCTGACGGTCACGGCCACCGGCACTCCGACTCTCACCTATCAATGGTACAAGAATGGTAACGCCATCGCCACCGCCACCAATGCGACTTATACCAAGAACGCCATCCTAAGCTCTGACTCAGGTCTTTATTACGTCACTGTGGCTAACTGCGGCGGCACCGCCACCAGCAGCAACGCTGTCGTGGGCGTGTCGGACGCGCCTTTCGTGGCCGTGGGTTTGACGAATACAGTCTGGCGCTACGACCAGTCTGCGGCGGATCTTGGCACTGCTTGGAGAGAAGTTGCCTACAATGATGCCGCCTGGCCTACGGGGCGGGGTGTTCTTGCCTTTGAAAACCAAGCTCTCGTCAATGCCTTGACCAACACGGTTTTGAATCTCTCGAATGGTCCCACTCGCATCATCACCTACTACTTCCGCACCCATTTTACTCTGACCAACATCCCCACCTCGGTCACGCTGGTGTCGTCGAACCTGATTGATGATGGTTCCGTGGTTTACATCAACGGCACCGAAGTTTTCCGCATCAACATGCCGGCCGGGGCGGTCACTGCCGCCACCTTGGCCCCCGGCACCATTGCGGAAGGTGTTTTTATCAATCAAACCATCCCGTCCAGCAGTCTCGTCATAGGGGACAATGTCCTTGCCGTCGAAGTGCATCAGGTCAACGCCACCAGTTCCGACATCGTTTTCGGCATGAGCATTGATGTCATTTTCCCCTCTCCCAGCCTGCTCGTCATCACTAACCAGCCGCAGAGTGTGACTGTGGAGGAATTCAAACCCGCCAGCTTCACCTTGGGACTGCAGGGTGCTCCCGGCTTCTTTCAATGGTATAAAAATGGCGCTGCCATTCCGGGAGCCATGCAGAATCCCCTCAGTTTTGCCAGCACCACGACCAATGACACAGCTCTCTATTACGCCGTCGTGACCAATTCCATTAACAGCGTGACCAGTGCAGTGGTCTCCTTGAATGTCATTCCCGACACCAACGGGCCGACCTTGGTCGATGCCGATGGCACCCTGGGATCGAACAAGGTGTTCGTGACTTTCTCCGAGCCGATTCTGGCCACCAACGCCACGAACGTTGCCAATTACAAAATCACCAACACGCTGGGTGGCACCCTCACCATCTCCAGCGCGGTGTTCACCAATGGCACCAACGTCACCCTCACCACCACCACGGGACGCGCCACCACGGCCAATTACATCCTCATCGTGAACGGGATTCGCGACATTGCCCCGCGCAACAACTTGATCGCCACGAACAGCATGATTCCCATCTCCCAGAACAGCACCATCATCGACTTCGCAGCCAACTGGCGTTTTTATCAGAATGAATTCGGCCCGCCCTACGCGCCACCCGGAGCCCCTGGAGCTTGGCTCCTGTTGAATTACAACGATGGCGACCTTGCCAACTGGGGCGGTGGTGACGCCGCCTTGGTTTTTGACGGCAATGGCAATCTGGACATTGGTGTGCCCATTCGGACCGGTCTCGCCTACGGGTCCATCAGTTATTACTTCCGCAGCAAATTCAATTTTCAAGCCGCCGTGGCTGGATCGAAGTTGTACCTTCGCCATTTGGTCGATGCGGGTGCCGTCTTTTATTTGAATGGTCAAGAGGTCACCCGGACCAACATGCCCGCAGGAACCATTACGGAGAGCACTTTTGCCCTTACTGAACCTGCTTCCCCACCGGTTTCTGATGCGATCGAATTGCCCCTCAGCGCTCTGCAATCGGGCAGCAACATCCTTGCGAT
>JAYVWQ010000341.1:0-2940 GCA_043785945.1 Akkermansia sp. | reverse complement strand
TTCTCCGCCTTGGCCTCCTGGAGAAATCCGACCACGGCGTTGATGAGCACGACGCCGAAGATGACGGACGAATCCACCCATTCGCCGAGGAATGCCGTGACGCCGACCGCAACGAGCAGGATGTAAACGAGCGGTTGATTGAACTGTTGAGCGAACTTCATCCACGCCGGTGTGCCACGCCGGGCGGTGACGCGGTTCGGTCCGAACTTCTTCTGGCGGCGGCAGACTTCATCCGCTGTCAATCCGGCGGACAAATTCACGCCGAGGAGTTTTACGACTTCCTCGTGCTGCAACTGATGCCACGCCTTGTCCTTCAGGTTTTCCATTGAGTGAAGTTGGTCCCGCAAATGATTCTCATGGGGTCTTCCGGATCAGTTCGCGCACGGCCAGCACGGGACACGTCGCGTGGCGCACGACGCGCTCCGCCGTACTGCCCAGCCAAACGTGTTTCAGTCCGGTGTAACCGTGGGTGGTCAGAACGACCAGGTCTGCGCCCAGCGATTTGGCTGTCTGGCAGATCGCTTCATGGGGCGTGCCTTCGCGGACGACGGCAGAAACTTTCACTCCCGTGGTTTTGCTCAAGTCTGCGGCCAGGCGGTCCAAATCTATTTCGGCCTGTTTGATGGCTGGCACCATGGTCTGACTGATCATTTCCGCGCCCAACAGTTGGTCGATGGGAAACCACTGCACGACATGAAGCAGGGTGAGTTCAGCATTGAACTGCCGCGCCAGCAGGGTGGCGTAAGGCAGCGCGTCTCTTGAGAGGTTCGAGAAATCAATCGGGACAAGAATCGTCTTGAGCCGGAACGGAGACGCTGCTCCGGCCCGCTTGGGCAATCCCCGCGTGGGAACCGTCAGCACGGGACAAGGCGAGTGGCGCACGACACGCTCGGCGGTGCTGCCGAGCCAAACGCGCTTCAACCCAGTGTGACCGTGCGTGGCGATGACAATCAAGTCCACGGCGCGTTCGCCGGCGGCGAGTGCGATTTCGTGGAAGGGCTTGCCCGTCCGCACGACAGCCGTGACCTTTACATCGCCCTTGGACTCCCGCTGCGCGAGCGCTTCCAGTTGCTTTCGTGCCAACTCGGCGACTTCGGAATCCGTGCGGGCCAACAACACCGATTCCATGCCGGACAATGACGAGGCCGTTTCGACCACATGCAACAAGGCCACAGACGCGCCGATTTTTCCGCCCAGGGCGATTGCGTAGCGCACCGCCGGCAGGGACTGGCCGGAAAAGTCCGTCGTGACCAAAATCTTTTGGACGTTTGGTCGCGCGGCTAACGCGGCGGGTTTGCGCCGGGCGCTGCCGGGCTTTTTCGAGTTCTTCATTTTCATAACGATTCCTTCATCTGGTTGTTGTGCGCCTTGGGCATTTCTCTTCGGTCGCGCGGCGCTGGGGCCAACCGAATTTTGCTAACGACATGGGTTCGGTTTTCATGGCCTACGGTTTGATCGCCACCTTGAGCACACCATCCGAGCGTTCGCCGAAGAGTTGGTAGGCTTGGGGAATTTCCTCCAGCGAGAACCGGTGAGTGATGAGCGGAGTGGGATCGAATCGCCCGGATTGCACCAGACTCAACAGTCGCCGCATCCGCTCTTTGCCGCCGGGACAGAGTGTAGTGACGATGCGATGATCGCCGAGTCCGGCGGAAAAAGCGTCGTAGGGCATTTGTAGTTTGCCGGAATAAACGCCGAGGCTTGAAAGCGTGCCGCCCGGTCGCAGGCTGCGCAGGGCGCTTTCAAAAGTCTGCTGCGTGCCCAACGCTTCGATGGCGACATCCGCCCCGCCGCCGGTCAGGCGTTTGACTTCGGCCAGCACATCCACGGCGCGATAGTCGAGCACCACGTTCGCGCCCATGCGACGTGACATTGCGAGACGCGTGTCGTCGCCATCAATGCCGATGATGAGCGAGGCACCCATCAGCTTCGCTCCGGCGGTGGCGCACAAACCAATTGGCCCTTGGGCGAAGATCACCACGGCATCGCCGAGGCGAACCGGGGCGGCTTCTGCGCCGGAGAATCCAGTCGAGGCGATATCGGAGAGCAGGACCACTTGCTCGTCGGTTAGCTCATCAGGAATTTTGGCGAGGTTGGCTTGCGCGGAAGGCACGAGCAGGTATTCCGCCTGCGCGCCGTTGATGGTGTTGCCGAAGCGCCAGCCGCCGAGGGCTTCATAGCCGTCGCCGTGGCCGCATTGCGAGAGGTGCCCCGAAAGGCAAGCGCGGCATTGGCCGCACGGCGTGATGGCACCCACCAACACTCGGTCGCCAATCTCGTACCCGGTGACCCCCGGTCCAAGTTCTTCAATCACGCCAACCGGTTCATGCCCGATGACCAAGCCCGGCTTCACCGGATATTCCCCGCGCACGATATGGAGATCGGTGCCGCAAATCGTGGTCAGCGTGACGCGAATCACCGCCTCGCCAATTCCAGCGTGAGGCCGATTGACTTCTTCGACACGAATGTCATTCGCGCCGTGAAACACAGTTGCTTTCATTGTTTCCATAAGCTGGCTGCCGCCTCCTTCTTGATCTTAATCTTGTTCAGTTATTGGCTTCATCGGCTTTGCCATCGGTGATGTTGTTCAGCGTCTGGCGGCCCCCAAGTTCTAGGCGCATAGATCGGCAGATTCTCGCGCGGATGGCTGGCCCATGCGCCAAGAATCGGGTCAGCTACTTTCCACGCCGCCTCCACCATGTCGGCTCGGTGAAAATGCGTCGCATCGCCCATAATGCAATCGTAGAGCAGCTTTTCGTAGCCCGTCGTTGGCGCGATTTTTCCAAATTGTGAATAGTCAAAGTCGAGCGTAACGGCGCGCGTGCTAATGGTTGGGCCGGGCATCTTGGCGCGCATTTGCAGAGTGATTCCCTCATCGGGCTGGATGTGCATGATGAGCAGGTTAGCGCCGAGCGGGGAACATTCCGTGCCGCCAAAAAG
>JAYVWQ010000340.1:0-7611 GCA_043785945.1 Akkermansia sp. | reverse complement strand
CGCAAAAGGATTTCATAGGCTTGAGTGGACGTGTAGTAGCGGGGCGCGCTTCACGCGGCAAATAATTTCAGGGGATGGCAGAGTCGCGGCGGGGCTGCTAGCTTTCCGGAGCATGATTCGGATCGTTCAATTTTTTCTCCGGGCCGCGCGCAACGCGCCGAAGGCCGGTTTTCTTTTGGCCCTGCTTCTGACGGGCGCGCCACTCCACGCGGCCTGCTCGGGATGCACCACCTTCAACCCTGGCGTCGTCTGGGGCACGAACACCTACAGCTCCCTTGGCGAAGCCTCCGGCCTCGCCTTCAGCACGCGCAATCCCGGCGTGCTCTGGTCGCACAACGACGACGGCAATGATGGACGCCTCTTCGCCTTCCGCACCAACGGCGCGGGCCTGGCGCGTTTCCAGATGAACCTCATGCTCACCGACGTGGAGGACATGGCGGTCGGCCCCGGCCCGATCAGCGGCGTCAGCTATCTCTACGTTGGTGACATCGGCGGCAACATCAGTCCCACCGTGTCGGTGCGCGGCGAGGTGCGGATCGTCCGCATCCCCGAGCCGGCCGTGTCGCTGGCCTGGGCGGGCAATCCGGCCAACCTCAACTTCACCGGCGTGCAGGTGTTCACGCTCAAGTATCCCGTCTTCCCTTTCAATGCCACGCCCTACTGGGATGCGGAGACGCTGCTGGTCGATCCGCTGAACGGCGATGTCTATGTGGGGACCAAACATTCCAGCGGCACCTGGCTTTACCGGGCCAACCTGAACGACGCCGCACCCGGCTCCACCAATTTTTTAGAATTCGTGCTCGTCATCCCATTTGGCGACGCCTCCGGCGGCAGCATCTCCGCCGATGGCCGGCACATCGCGCTGCGGCGCGAGGATTTCGCACAGACCTGGCTGCGCTGCCCCGGCGAAACCATCAGCAACGCCCTCTCCCGCGCGGGCCAGACCATTCCCGTCATCGGCCCCCCGACCGAGCTAAACGGCGAAGCCATCGCCTTCCTGCCCAACGGCCGGGGCTACGTCACGGTCAGCGATGACACGGATCAGCCGCCCCTTTATTTCTTCTCCGCCACCTGCCCGCCGCCGCCTGAAACCCAGGTCACGCAGTCGCCGCAATCGGTCGATGTCGCCGTCGGGACCGACGTGCCCCTGGCCGTGACCGCCACGGGCACCAACCTCACCTACCAGTGGGTGTTCAACGGGCTTGATATTTTGGGTGCGACCGCCCGCACGCTCGTGCTGACGAACATTCAACCGATCCGCGCCGGCACCTACACCGTGCGCGTCACCGGCGATGGCGGCACGGACACCAGCGATCCCGCCACCGTCATCGTGCGCGTGCTGCCGCCGACCATCTTCACCCAACCGCAAAACACCTTCGCGCCGACCGGGGCCACGGTGCAGTTGAGCGTGGCCGTGGAAGGGACCGCGCCGTTCAATTACATCTGGCGCAAAGCCCAGCGCACCCTGCCGCCCAACAGCGCGACCCTCACCCTGACCAACGTGACCAAGGCCAGCAGCGGCAGCTATCGCGTCATGGTGGCGAACAGCGCGGGCAGCGCCACCAGCGCAGCGGCCAAGCTGACCGTGCTCGTCCCGCCCGCCCTTTCGCTTCAACCTCAACCCAAGACGGTGCTGACCGGGAAAACGGTTTTCCTCCGCGCCCGCGCCAGTGGCAGCCCCAAGCTCGCCTATCAATGGTTCTTCAACGGCGCGGTCCTCACCAACGCCACCAAGCCGCAGCTCACTCTCACGAAAGTGCAACCGGCCCAGGCGGGAAATTATTCCGTCGTCGTCACCAACGCCGTGGGCACGGCGACCAGCGCGACGGCGGTGCTGACGGTGCAGTAGGTGCGCTGACCTCCCCACCTGTTAAGCCGGAACCAAGCAGTGGAAACCGGATGGAGTCTCGCGAAGGACGCGAAGGGAGCGAAGTGGGAAGAAATTTTAATGTGTGGAAAAGCTCACTGCCTGGTGAACGAGTTCGGCTCCAATCCGGGCTTATTTTCTTCGCCTCCTTCGCGCCCTTCGCGAGACATCCTCCTCTCCGACGGCATGGCTCCGGTTAAGAGCCGTCTGCGCCCGCATGTTTAATCCGGCTTCAACGCGCAGTTCCTGCTGTCGCCTGAACTCGCCATCGCGTTGGTCAGGCCCGACTGCGAGAACTGCTGCGTGCTGCCGTCGGCCATGACCATGTTCCCGGCGTTCACATGAATGGTGTTGTCCCAGCGCGGATTCTGTCCGGGGCCGAGCTGCGTGATCACGCCAGTGAGCGCCGCCGGGCCGCAGTTCTGTCCGGGGAGACCCAGCAGATTGCGGTCGCCTGCCAGGTGCATGCCCGGTTTGTCCGGCCCGGCGCTGGTGCCGATGGCGTAGCTGATGGCCTTGTTCTTCAAGGTGCGCAGGCCGGTGGCCCCAGTTGTGAAATCCGAGGCCGTCTGTTTCTCCACATCACTCGGGCAATGCAGAATCTTGGGCGTGACCAGCTCGTTCGACATGGTGATGAAGTGCTCCCAGACGGCGGTCAGTCCCTTGGCCCCGCCCTCCGCCGGATCGACCACCGAGGGATATTTGTCCTCATGGTCGTGCCCCCACATGGTGAAGGAGAGGCCCATCTGCTTCTGGTCATTCACACAGGCGATGCGTTGCGCCCGCGCCTTGGCCTTGGCCAGCGCGGGCAGCAGCAGCGCCGCCAAAATGGCAATGATGGCAATGACCACGAGCAGTTCAATGAGCGTGAAAGCGCGGTGCGGATTGGATCTGCTGAATTTTCGTTGCCGAGTCATGGGGGAGATGGACGCGCGCGGGTGGCGGCGGCTTCATCTGATGATAGCAGCGCCCTGCTCATGCAACCTCCCCAGAGCAAGTGATGCGCGAGCCAGCCGCCTCCCAATCCATGCGAAGGCTCGAACACCGGACCGAGGACGCGGACGAATTCCTGGCAGGAAAGAGTGTTCAGATCAGCAACGGTCATTGTGGTTTCGCGGCGATCCACTCCATCGCCTTCTCCGCCAGCTTGTCGAAGGCGGTCACGCAGAGTTCGAGGTGCTCTTCCTTCGTGTCCTCGATCTTGTTGTGGCTGATGCCGTGGAGGCTTTGGACGAACATCATCACCGTGGGCACGCCGGCGGCGGCGACTTCGGCGGCGTCGTGGAGCGGGCCGCTCGGCAGGCGATGCGACTGGCCGCACGTCTCGCGGATGGCTTCGTCGCAGAGCGCGATGAGTTCGTCGTTGAATGGACGCGGGGCGATGTGCCAGAGGCGTTCCCAAGAGACGCGCACGTTGCCTTCTTTCGCGAAGCGTTCACTCGCAGCTTTGGCTTCGACGAGCATCGTGGCGAGTTTGCCTGCATCGAGGTGCCGCTGGTCGAGCGTGATGCGGCACTCCTCGACAACGCTGGTCACGATGCCGGGCTTCGTGGTGCAGGAGCCGATGGTGCAAACGCCGTTGCCGCTACGCGCGGCGATTTGGTAAATCTCGGAACTCATCTTCGCGGCGGCGAGGAAGGCGTCCTTGCGGCGGTTCATCGGCGTGCTGCCGGAGTGCGCGGCCTGGCCGTGAAACGTGATGGCGTGTCGCTCGACGCCGAACGTGCCAAGCACCGCGCCGAGCGGCAAATCCAAATCCAAAAGCACCGGCCCTTGCTCGATGTGCAACTCGATGTAAGCGGCCGCGTTCTTCAACTCCACGCCGCTCTCCTTCACGCGCTCGAAATCAATGCCCACTTCGCGCAGTGCATCCGGCAGCTTCACGCCTTGGTTGTCCACGAGGCCGCGCGCCTCGTTCATGTCGAGATTCCCGGAGCAGGCGGACGAGCCGAACAGGCTCTTGCCGAATCGCGCCCCCTCTTCATCCGCCCAATCCACGAGCCGCACCGTCACGGGCGGCTTGCCGTCGTATTGAGCATTCAGCCGCCGGAGAATTTCCACGCCCGCCATCACATTCAGGCAGCCGTCCAACCAGCCGCCGTTGGGCACGGAGTCGATGTGGCCACCGATGAGCAGACATTTTTCGGACGCGCCGCGCAGAATGGCCCAAAGATTTCCGGCGGCGTCCTCGTGAATCTCGACCGGCAGTGGATCCAGTTTCTTACGCAACCAAGCGCGGGCCTTCAACCAGGCGGGTGAGAAGGCCACCCGCTGCGCGCCATTCTCGTCGCCCGTGAGCTGCCGGAGTTCCTTGAGTTCGGCGACGGTGCGTTGGGCGTTTAGAAAACTGCTCACGCGCGCCATCATGGCTTGTGCCTCCATTTTTCCAAACAAATCCCACACAGCCGGACGGGACAAGATCGCGTCCGACCCAGCCCGGCGGGCGCAACTCGACAACCTCGCTCCGTCCGGAGGCTGCCGTGTGGGTGCCCGGTTGCGCCCCCGCCGGGCTCCGAATGCAGTTTGCAAATTCTGCTCTCGCTCTTGCCGACCCACGGCTTGGCCCGGCGGCGAAGCCGTTCCCAGCAACCAAACAGCGAGAAGGCGTGTCGCCCTGAATTTCACCTGTCGCTCTCTCGCTCTCTCTGCTATTCGTCCCCGTCGTCAATCCACAACCTCCGCCCGGTGGCGCAGCCGGAAACACGGAACACCTGGAACTATCTTATGATTATGAAAAATCGACTGTGCTCGTTGCTGGTTCTCTTGCTCTGGCTTGCTGCTGCGGGTGCCGCTTGCGCGCAAGGCACCGCCTTCACCTATCAAGGCCGGCTCCACGATAACGGCAACCCCGCGAATGCAATTTACGATTTACGATTCACGATTTACGACGCGCTCTCCGTCGGCGGCGTCGCGGGCGGGCCGTTGACCAACGGCCCGACCGTCGTGAGCAACGGCCTGTTCACCGCCACGCTCGACTTCGGCGCGGGCGTGTTCAGCGGCGCGGCGCGCTGGCTGGAGATCGGCGTGCGGACGAATGGGAGCGTGAGTGATTTCACCGCGCTCGCGCCGCGCCAGCCGTTGACGGCCACGCCTTACGCGGTGCGCGCGGCGAACGCCACGAGCTTCTCCGGCCCGGTGTCCGATGCGCAACTCACGACCAACGTCGCGCGGCTCAGTGGCCATCAAACCTTCAGCGGCAACGTGAATTTCAGCAGCGCGTCGAACCGCTTCGCCGGCAGCTTCACCGGCAACGGCGCGGGCGTGACCAACCTGCCCTTGTCCGCTTTGGTGGTGAATACCACCGCGCCCAATTGGACGGGCTGGGGCGCGGATGCGGATGGTCAGACCGACATCCCGCCCACGCTGGTCAACGCCGTGGCCATGGCCGCCGGTGCCCGCCACAGCCTCGCCCTAAAAAGCGACGGCACGGTCGGCGCTTGGGGTTTCAATGGTTCCGGCCAGCTCGATGTGCCGGGCAATGTGAGCAACGTCATTGCCGTCGCCGCCGGTAATGCCCACAACCTCGCCTTGAAAAGCGACGGCACCGTCGCCGCCTGGGGTACCATGCTTTTTTTTGGCCCGGCCACTGTGCCGGACGACTTGAGCAACGTCGTCGCCGTCGCCGCCGGCAATTCCCACAACCTCGCTTTGAAAAGTGACGGCACGGTCGCCGCCTGGGGCAAAGATGTTTTTGGCGTGACCAATGTGCCGGGCAATCTGAGCGCCGTGCGGTCCGTGGCGGCGGGCGCTCTGCACAACCTCGCTTTGAAAAGCAACGGCACCGTCGTGGCCTGGGGTTACAATGGCTTGGGCCAGACCAATGTGCCGGGCAGCTTGAGCAACGTCGTCGCCGTCGCCGCCGGTGGTTTGCACAGCCTCGCTTTGAAAAGCAACGGCACTGTCGTCGCCTGGGGTGGCAATGGCGCGGGCCAGACCAATGTGCCGTTCAATTTGAGCAACGTCGTGGCCGTGGTGGCGGGTGACGCCCACAGCGTCGCTTTGAAAAGTGACGGCACGGTCGTCGTCTGGGGTGACAATACTTATGGGCAGACCAATGTGCCGAACGGTTTGATCGCGCTGGTCGCCCTCGCGCCCGGCGGTGCGGCGCTGCATGTTCTGGCCGGCCAGCGCCCGGCCACGTCGCCCGTCGCCTTGCTCACCCAGGACAACACCTTCTCCGGAAACGTGGCCGTCCGCGGCCTCCTGAGCGGCAACGGCAGCGGCCTGACCAATTTGAACGGCACGCAATTGACGGCGGGCACCGTGGCCGATGCGCGGCTCTCGGCCAAAGTCGCCTTGCTCAATGGCAACCAGACTTTTACCGGCGTGAACAACTTCGGCCATCCCGCCAACGATTTCACCGGCAGCTTCCACGGCAACGGCGCGGGCGTGACCAATGTGAATCTGCTGACCATCGACAGTCGGGGCGCGATTACTTTCACGCCCATCTACAATGGGAATTTCGCGCTCGCCTCCTCGCCGGTCGTGGGCCTCTATCCCTATTCGGTCGTGGCAGCGGATGTGAACGGGGATGGCAAGGTGGATTTGATCAGCGATAACTATGGTAACGACACCCTCACGGTGTTGACCAACAACGGGAGCGGCGGCTTCGCGCTCGCCTCCTCGCCGGGCGTGGGCAGCGGGCCTAAATCGGTCGTAGCGGCGGATGTGAACGGGGATGGCAAGACGGATTTGATCAGTGCGAACTCCTACCTAACCAACACCCTCACGGTGTTGACCAACAACGGGAGCGGCGGCTTCGCGCTGGCCTCCTCGCCGGGCGTGGGCAGCGCTCCTCTATCGGTCACGGCGGCGGATGTCAACGGGGATGGCAAGGTGGATTTGATCAGCGTGAATCGTAGTGCCAACACCCTCATGGTGTTGACGAACACCCCGACGCTCACCGGCACGTTCACCGGCATCGGCAGTGGCTTGACCTCGCTTAACGCGGCGAACCTCACGGGTTCCATCCCGCCTGCGGCACTGACTTCTGTTCCCGCAGGAAGCCTGACCGGCACCATCGCCGACGCGCGGCTCTCCGCGAACGTGGCCTTGCGCAGCGGCGGGAACACGTTCAGCGGCAATCAATTCATCACCAGTGGCAACGTGGGCATCGGCACCGCCACCGTGCATGTGTCGTCTCCGGGTTTGTTGGAGATCGAGCGCGGGAATGTCAACCTGCCGGCGTTGCGGTTGAGTTCCGTCAGCGCCGGGCACGGTTCGGGCCTGTGGATGGACAACCGCAGCGGCGGGGTGACGAACACCTGGGCGATCTACACGGCCGCTGCGAATGGCGCGTTGCATGTCGGCAATCAAGAGCAACTGTCAGACGCTCTCGTCGTGGGCACGAACCTGAACGTCGGCATCGGCACGGCCACTCCCGTCAGCGCCTTGCAGGTGGTGGGCACGGTCACAGCGACGGCGTTCAGCGTCCTCGGCTCCGGGACGTTCGAGTTCGGCGCGGGCGTGGCGGGGAAGGAAACCAACGCCGGCAAGATCGGCTACCAGACCTTCAGCGCCGATGCGCTGGACATCGTCGGCGCGGGGGGTCCCACCGCCAACGCGCGCAAGATCAAGTTCTACGCCGTGGGCGGCGCGACCTTTGACGGCACGGTGGCGGCGACGGCATTCATTACGACGAGCGATCGGAACGCGAAGAGCGGTTTCACGCCGGTGGACGCGGGCGCAGTGCTCGCGAAAGTGGCGGCGCTGCCCATCTCCCGCTGGCATTTCACGAACGAACC
>JAYVWQ010000339.1:0-5507 GCA_043785945.1 Akkermansia sp. | reverse complement strand
GAGCGCCTCGCTGAAACCCTCGCCGCCTACCACTGGCTGGCCTTGGTCATCCTCATGCTCCCTTTGCTCTTCGCCAAGAGTGCATGACAGGCTCTAGGTTCGCGCAAATTCGGGTTGGTGCGGATTTGTGACTTGGTGCTTCCTTCGTCCTTCGTTATTCATCATTGGAATTTTAATTTATGGAAATCACTCGCACAGCCTACGGCGCTTGGAACGGTGGACGGTTCATGAACTACGGCGAGGCGCTGGCCGACGAACGCTGGATCAGCGTGGCGCAGCACGCCTATCAGCGCGGCATCCGCACTTTCGTGACGGCGGATGTGTACGGGAGCGGCGGGGCGGATGAATTGCTGGGGCGCGCGCTGGCCGGTCTGCCGCGCGACAGCTACTGCCTGGTGGGCGCGGTCGGGCATGACTTCTACAAGGGCCAGCGGCAGGGGGCGAAGGGTTTTCCGCGCTTCACCGATCCGGCGCTGCGCGCGCCTCGCGAGTTCAAGGATTACCTGCGCATGGCCACGGAGAAATCTTTGCAGCGCTGCGGCGTGGACAAGTTCGACCTGCTGCTGCTGCACAATCCCGACTCCCTCGGCTACGGCAGCGACGCGGTCTGGACGGGCATGGATTCCTTGCGCGAGGCGAAGCTGACGGAGCGCATCGGCATCGCACCGGGGCCGGCGAATGGGTTCACGCTGGATGTCATCCAGTCCTTCGAGCGCTTCGGGCCGCTGATTGATTGGGGGATGATTATTCTGAATCCCTTCGAGCCGTGGCCTGGTTCGCTCGTGCTGCCGGCGGCCGCTCAATATGAGGTGAAGCTGATGACGCGGGTGGTGGATTTCGGCGGCATTTTCCACGACGACGTGAAGCCGGGGCACAAGTTTGCCGCGCAGGATCATCGGGCTTTCCGCCCGGCAGGCTGGGTGGAAGCGGGGAACGAGAAGCTGAGTCAATTGCGTCCGTTCTGCGAAAAGTACGGCGTGACTCCGCTGCAACTCGCCTGTCTTTGGAACTTGTCGCAAGCGCCCGTGCGCAACGTCATCCCCTCGCTCATCCAGGAAATGGCACCCGCCCAGAAGTGCATCGAGACGAAGGTGGATGAACTGGCCGTGCTGCCCGAGGTGACGCTCTCGCCCGAGGACGTGGAGCGCATCGCCCACATCGGCAACAACAAGGGCTGCATGGCGCTGAAGGGCGCGAACCGCGCGCACACCACGCCACCCGAGGCGGACAAGTGGAGCCTCGCGCCCGACCTCGAAGCCGTGGGCCAGCGCTGGTCCATCGATCCCGACCGGGATCTCGCCTACACGCATGGCGAGGCGAAGACGGGGTAGTCGGTAGGGCATCGCTGCCGCGATGCCCTAGTCTCCCGGACGGCGAGCACAGCGACGCTGGCCGGAGCGTTGAGCCGAAACATGGCTCGTTCCGGTTGAAGTTGGGGCGTGGCGGCAGCAACGCCCTACCAGATTCAGGGGTAGGGCCGGGGTGAGGGAGAAAGGTTCGCAGTGCAACCAGCGCTGAATGGGATTCGACGTATCAAACAAAAACCCCGGCGCGCAGGACGCGCACCGGGGTCGGAAAACTCTTGTGCCGCGACGGACTACTTCAACAGTTCGCGCACCATGTCGCGCTCTTCCTTCAGCTCGTTGACCGTGGCGTCAATCTTGCCCTGGCTGAATTCGTTGACCTTCAGACCCTGCACGATCTCCAGCTTGGTGCCGTTGCTGCGCACGGGGAAAGACGTGATGATGTCCTTCTCCACGCCGTAGCTGCCGTCGGAATGGACACAGACGCTGTGCCAGTCACCGGGCGCAGTCGGCTCCACGATGGAGCGCACGGAATCGACGACGGCATTGGCTGCGCTGGCCGCGCTGCTCGCGCCGCGCGCCTTGATGATGGCCGCGCCGCGCTGCTGCACGGTGGTGATGAAGTCGCCCTTGAGCCACGCCTCGTCGGTGATGACCTCGGTCGCCGCGCGTCCACTGATCTTCGCGTTCAAGAAATCAGGATACTGCGTGGCCGAGTGGTTGCCCCAGACGGCGAGGTTGGTCACGGCGGTGGTGTCCACGCCGGCCTTTTTGGCGAGTTGGGACTTGGCGCGGTTCTCGTCTAGGCGGGTCATGGCGTGCCAGCGCGAGGGGTCGAACTTGGCTCCGCCGACCTTCTGCGCGCTGTTCATGGCGATCCAGCAGTTGGTGTTGCAGGGATTGCCGACCACGAGGACGCGGAAGTCCGGCGCGGCGTTGTTCTGGATGGCCTGCCCCTGACCGACGAAAATCTTGCCGTTGATGCCGAGCAAATCCTTGCGCTCCATGCCCTGTTTGCGGGGCACGCTGCCCACAAGCAGCGCCCAGTTCACGCCGCGAAAGCCTTCATCCAGATTAGCCGTGGGCACGATGCCCTTCAGAAGCGGGAAGGCGCAGTCGTCCAGTTCCATGGCCACGCCAGCGAGGGCGGGGAGGGCGGGTTCGACCTCGACGAGATGGAGGATGACGGGCTGGTTCGGGCCAAACATCGCACCCGAGGCGATGCGGAAGAGGAGTGAATAGCCGATTTGGCCGGCGGCACCGGTGACTGCCACGCGAATGGGTTGGTTCATAAAGTGGCGGGAATGTGCGGACCTCCCCAAAAAAGTTCAACGGGGAAAGTGCGTTTTTGCAGGGGGTTTTCACCGTCCTAAAAAATATTTTCCGACTTTTGATAGATCGACCCTGTTTCGTTCGTATGTATGGATGTGAAGGCAATTGCTCAACACGAGCGGGGCGGTTTGGACACAGCTGCGGAGGTCATCCCGGAGCTGATCGGCCCGGCACCGGCCGACCACGCCCACTCCATCCCCGACGATCTTCATGACTGGGTGGAGACGCCGGTATTGCTGGCGCTGGCCCAAAATGCCGCGCAAACGCAGGGCGCGGAACTGTTGCGCCCGGTCTTTTCCCTCACCTCGACCCGCTTTTATCATCCGTGGCGGATGCTCGCTTTGCTCACCTACGCCTACGGACGCGGGCTTTGGTCCTCGGAGGAGATCGCCCACGCCGCCTTCTGGGACGATGCGCTGCGGGAGCTGTGCCGGGGCGTGCCGCCGTCTTCCGATCTGATCCGCCGTTTCCGGGAGCGCAACCGCGCGGTCTTGCAGCAGTGCCTGGACCGGATTATTCGCGTGGCTTGCGGATGGGGCCGAGAGGGCCGGGAGACCGCCGCTCATCCGAGGCTGGCGGTGGAGGTGCTGTGTGATGTTCACCGCCGCCTGCACCGCGCCGAACGGAGGGACGCGGCGTCCGCGACCTGGGCAGAACGGGAGACCATGACGACCACGACCTGCGTGTGCTGAATTTAGCAAGGAGGAGTCAATGCGCCTGCATCGCAACACGCACACACACGTCAGCATGCACGCGTCCGCTAAACGCCGCCGGGAATATCCTGCCCCTTCCCGGCGGCGTAATTCATTTCCGGGCCATGACCAGGGGGCGTCGGCGCGCGGAGCTTGACCTGCGGTGCCACGCGCCCGAGGCGCGTGCGGCCGGGTTCCCGTCCGTGAATTGGCTTTCGCCGCTGCGAAGCAATTGCTACAAACCGCCGCATGGCTTCCAAGTTGCACATCGGTTTTCTCGGCGCGGGCAAGATGGCTTCGGCTTTGGCCAAGGGCTTTGTCGCCGCCCGCATTGTGTCCCCCCAACAGATCATCGCCAGTGATGTCATCGAAGCGGCGCGCACGGCTTTCGCCGCCGACGTGGGAGTCCAGACCGCCCGCACCAACGCCGAGGCCGTGAAGTTTGCCCGCGTCATTATTCTGGCCGTGAAGCCCGACCAGGTGGCGGGCGTCCTCGCGGAAATCAAACCGCTTTTCACGGGGAACCATTTGCTCATCTCCATCGCCGCCGGGGTCACCCTGGCCAAGCTGGAGGGCGCGCTGCCGTCCGGGGCGCGCGTCATCCGCGTGATGCCGAACACGCCGGCCCTCGTCGGCGCGGGTGCGTCCGGCTACGCCCTGGGCGCGAACGCGAACCCGGAGGACGCGGCGCTTGCCCAACGATTACTCGGCGCGGTGGGCCTCGCTTTTGCGGTCAAGGAATCGCTCCTCGACGCGGTCACCGGCCTGAGCGGCAGCGGTCCGGCCTATGGCTTCCTGATGATCGAGGGTTTGAGCGATGGCGGCGTGGCCGCAGGTCTGCCGCGCGACATCGCCACGCGGCTCGCGGCCCAGACGCTGCTCGGCGCGGCCCGGATGGTTTTGGAAACGGGCCTGCATCCCGGCGCGCTCAAGGACATGGTGACCAGTCCCGGCGGCACGACCATCGAAGGTTTGCACGAACTGGAAAAGGGCCGGGTGCGCGGCGCGCTGATGAACGCCGTGCGCGCGGCCAGCGACAAGGCGAAGCAGCTCGGGCAGTGAGCGGAAGGAGCGCGGCTTTCCCGAGGCGCAGCGGCTTCGACTGATGGCGGTGGAGAATGCCAATGCTTCCGCCTGCGGCGGCCCGGGAGAGCCGCGCTCCGCCACCTCAAGTTCCATCCCCCCGTCGTCGATTCATCCCTTATGGAAATGCCTCCGGCCCCGCCGGACTCGCTGTGGATCGGCCGGGATCATCTCACGATCACGCCGGACCATGTGGTGATCGATGCCGCGCAAGAAATGCCTGACTGGCAGGTGCGCGAGTACCAGCGCATGCCCATTTTCCTGGGGGAGTCCAAGTTTTTCCTGCGCCAGAAAATCCAGGCGAAGAAGCCCTTTGCCCTGCGCTATGTGCTGGAGCGCTGGCCGGAGGAGGCGAGCTTTGACGCGGCCGCCTTCTCCTTCACCTACGACGAGGATTACGTCCGGCAGCGGGATGCGGCCCACGAGGAGGAAAAGCGGGCGGACAAGATTGGCATGGCCATGTTGTGGCTGTATCCGGTGCTGGGTTTCCTGTGGGCGGGCACGAAAAAGAAACTGATTCCGTTTGGCTTCATCTCCCGATCCATCACCGGTGTTTCCATTTTCACCGGGCTGTGTGGGATGATTTTGCAGGGGACATTTCTGCGCATGCGTCTGGGTCTGCTGACCCTGCTGCTGGGCTGGATGAACCTGCCGGAATTCCTGCTGCTCGCGCTTGATTATGCCTTGCTGGGGTTGCTGCTGGTGGACAGCGCGCTGCGTTTTGACCAGCACCTCAAAGGAGCGGAGCATCCCTGGGGTTTTGGCGAATGGATCACCAAGCCGTTCCAGAAGAAGTCGCGGGAAGAGGAAGACGTCTTTTAGAAAGACGCCGGAGAAAAATTTCGTTTCCACGCCGTCCGCCCGCGCCTAAACACTGGGCTGCCATGACAACGCCACCGCCCAGCCCCATCCAGACCCGCCTCCTTTGGTTCGCGCTCACCGCCTTGGCTGTGACCGTGATCGCGGGATGCGCGGGCCTGCTGGTCTGGGCTTTGGGCCGGGTGCTGCATTTGCTCTCGCCCGTCTTGTGGCCTCTCGCCTTGGCCGCCGTCTTGTCTTACCTCCTCGATCCCGTGGTGGACTGGCTGGAGCGGCG
>JAYVWQ010000338.1:0-5001 GCA_043785945.1 Akkermansia sp. | reverse complement strand
GGGGAAGTGTTCTACGAGCGCGGACCGAATGGCCTGTTGGACATGACGTTCCATCCCAAGTTCCGCGAGAACCGAAAGTATTACCTCAAGCATCAGGTCTTCGAGGACGGCAAGGTCTGCACCCTCGTCGTCGAGAAAACTTTCGCCGCCGACTTCAAGGGCGACTCCGGCCAGCCGCCGCGCCGCGTGATCAAGTTCGTGAGCGTGGCCGAGGACCACAGCGGCGGCTGCCTGCAATTCGGCCCCGACGGCTTCCTCTACATCGTTATGGGCGACACCGGCCCGCACAACGATCCCAACGGCCACGCGCAGAATCTGCAACTGCTGCTCGGCAAACTGCTCCGCATTGACGTGGACCGCACCGATGGCGATCTCGGCTACGCGATTCCCCAGGACAATCCCTTCGTGGGCCGCGCCGACGCGCGCGCGGAAATCTGGGCCTACGGTTTCCGCAATCCGTGGCGCTTCAGCTTCGACCGCGTGACCGGCGATCTCTGGCTCGCGGACGTCGGCCAGGATCGCGAGGAAGAAGTGGACATCGTGAAGCGCGGCGAGAACTACGGCTGGAATGTCTTCGAGGGCTTTGAACCCTTCTCAAACCAGTATCGAAAAGAAGGCCGCACCTTCACGCCGCCCGTCTTCGCCTACAAACGCAAATACGGCATCTCCATCACCGGCGGCTTCGTCTATCGCGGCGACCAACAATCCTCCTTCTACGGCGTGTACATCTGCGGCGACTACGCCTCCAAACGCCTCTTCGGCATCACGCAGGAAAACGGTCGGCTGAAAGCCGCCCGCCAAATCGGCACCATCCCCCAAGGCCTTGTCTCCTTCAGCACCGACGAGGCCGGCCGCCTCTACGCCGTCGGCTACGAGGGGATGATCTACCAACTGGATTTCAGTGCGACGCGCTTCGACGAAATCAAAGCGGAGTAGCGGCTGCTCCTCCGCAAGCTTGCGAATCGGGAAACAAGAATTGCGCCGTCACGCCCGCCGGATAAACTTTAACCCGTGACAGCAACCATGCCCGAACGAGAAAAAGCGTCGGGCGGTAATTTATTGCCAGTGACAATTTGCAGCCATGCCAAAAACCAGAGAATTGATTGAGTTGTTTCGCGCTATCGGAGCGCACGACCTCGCGCAAGCGGCGACTCTTTCTAGGAAACTGGCTGCACAGCGCGGCGCACGCGGCCAATACCGCGCTGAA
This sequence comes from Akkermansia sp., assembly GCA_043785945.1. GTDB lineage: Bacteria > Verrucomicrobiota > Verrucomicrobiia > Limisphaerales > SIBH01 > JANNGC01. Next base: position 3,794 of record JAYVWQ010000338.1, on the reverse strand, counting down.
CGCGATCTCCTAGGTGCATTGAACGGAATGGCCAAGCCGCCGACCAATGGACAGAACGCCGCGCTTCATACGAGTTGGAGCGTTGGCAACACGCTCATGCTGCTCCCAGCCTCGAAGCAGTTGTCAGAGTTGGAGCTTTCTCCCGCAGTTCGCAAAGGATTCGGAGATGTCATCAAAGAGTGGAAGTCCCGGGAAAAGTTGGTAAAGCATGGCCTCCCTCGGCGATGGCGGTTGCTGTTTCACGGTCCGTCGGGCTGTGGCAAAAGCGCGACCGCGGCTGCACTCGCTGCCGAAACCAAGCTTCCAGGATACCTCGTCAGGTTCGACTCGCTGATTGGCGCATACCTTGGGCAGACCGCCCTGCGTCTCCGCGAGCTTTTCAGTTTTGCCGAGCAAACTCCCTGCGTGCTGCTGTTCGATGAGGTTGACGCACTGGCGAAGAGGCGCGGCAGCCCGATGGAAGTGGGCGAACTGGATCGAATTGTCATCGCTTTCATGCAGGAATTGGAGCACGCACAAGGCGAGGGATTTGTCATCGCAACGTCGAACATTCCCCGGGCACTGGACGACGCGCTTTGGCGGCGATTTGACCTACGAATCGCATTCCCAAAGCCGAAAGGAAGCGACCTCGCTCGGTTTGCCGAGCGTCGTTCCAGAGAATTTGGATTTCGCGCGACTCGCGCGACGTTGACTGATTGCCGAAGCGCCGCCTCGTATGCGGAAGCTGAACAGATCGTCATCGCTGAGGCTCGCCGCCGAGTTCTGGCCATGTGAGCAGCCATGCCCTCGCCTTGCTCCAAGCCGCAGAATTACTTTCTCAATGAGAGCCACGAGCTTTCTGTGGAAGAAAAAAAAGGCGGCGGACGGCAAGTAGAATACCCCGGCATCAGTTGGCCACAAAAGGCGCAACGCCTTCACAACTCGCTCGAACGTGTCAGCCAGCGCGCCAACCAATCCCATGACCCACTCAGCAAGCGCCGGTTTTACCTGATAGCTGATCCGGCTGGTCAGATCGTGAAGGCATCAAAAGCCAAAGATGCCGTTCACGGTCAGAAACTTGAGGCGGTGGTTTTCAGCGGCGAACAGTCAAAGTTTTTCGAGCGAATTGGATTGGACTTGATCGAGGTGCATCAACCAAGCGGCGTCGCGACCGTTCATGCGACACCCGAGCGCATGGAGCAACTCCTCAGCAAGACGGCACAACTTGCCCATCTTGGCGCGCGAGAACAGGCTCGCTTCGTGGCCTTCGAGTCATTCGAGTGGTTGTCTGGAAAATTGAAGTTCGATCACGAATGGCTTGAGGAACTTGGGCAAAAATCGGGCGAGGGCTACATCAAGCTCCAGCCGTTGATCAGCGAGTTGGAGGCCGACCTTGTGATTCGAGCACTCGAACAAACATTTCGCGGGCAGGCCGGTGTCGCACTACGGGGCAAAGGACGCAGCTATCTCGGTCGCTTTTTTCTCCGTGCAACGTTGAATGCCCAGATGGTCAAGAAGCTGGCTGACGAGTTCACTTCGATCCAATCCATCCACCCACCAATTCTGGCCTTCACCGAGAGCATCCCGCCAGAAGTCGGTTCATCAGGTAATCCGCAACGCCCGCCAGCCGGCAGATCCACGCAGACTTTGCCATGCGTGGCGGTGGTTGATACAGCCGTGCCGCAAGACCACAACTGGCTTCGTTCATATCGGCGAGGCGGGGCGGTCACTGGCCTCAACTGTTCAAATACCGAGAACGACAATCATGGTTCAATGGTTGCGTCGCGCGTGGTGTTTGGTGAGGTGGATTTCAGCAATCCGGCATCCCCGCCCTCGGCCACATGCCGATTTCTGGAAGTGCGCGTGGGCACTGGTCAATCAGGTAAGATTCTCGCCGAGAGTGTTTCTGGCGCACTGGCCGCCGCGATCACCGCAGCGCCAGACGTGCGAGTCTTCAACCTCAGCTTCGATGGCGACCGGAGGCTTGACGACCTTCCTCCCAAACAAAGGGCTGAGACGCTCAAGCACATCGAAGAAATAGACAACTTCGCGTTTGATCAAGACGTTCTGCTGGTGATTGCGGCTGGCAATGCTCAATCAGGACTTGTTCCGTCACCCGGATACCCGCTGCATTTTGACAATCCCGGTTGGGAGTTGCACAGCTACCCGCGCGCCTTCAATGCTCTAACGTGTGGTGGTGTAGCAGGTCGATTGAGCGCTGGAGGATTGGCTTCGGAAGTTGATGCTCCAAGCCCGTTCACGCGTGTCGGCCCCGGCTTTGCGAGCAGCCCTAAACCTGATTTCTGTGCTTCTGCCGGAAACAGCGATGCAGATTACCGACCGATCACAGGTGCTGGCGTTTGGGGATATTCAGCACTGGGACACGCTCGGGAAGATTTCGGCACTTCTTTTGCCGCACCGTTGCTGGCGCGAGAGGCTGCCTTCGTATTCGAGGAGTTGCGCCCGAAATGTCCCGGTGATTCACGTCCTTTTGCGTGCGCGGTGAAAGCAGTTCTGGCGCTGTCAGCAGACGATGTTGCCCAGCGATTGAGTGATGCGCTACAACCGCTCGCCAAACGCACAACCGGATTCGGGCGTGGCAGCGCCGAGCGGTTTCGGAAGCCAACTCAGCAAAAGGCGCGCTTCGTCTGGCAAGGCGTGATTGCCCATGACGATGACGTTGTTCGCGTGCAACTTCCGATTCCTGTTGCGTGGATTAACCAAGCCTCATCTCCGCAACTCCAGCTATGCGTTGCCTGGGATACGCCAGTGTGTGCGGCAGCAGAAAGTCAATGGTCCTGCCGCGATGTGAAGGTCACAATTCGTCCCGGACCTGAAGCTGACGCGCTGCGAGGATCAAGAGGGAGGATTGAAGGTTATCCGCTGTTCAAACGCACATGGCAGCTCGACAAAGCTCGCAAGAAGAAGACGGTCGAAAGCGACTTGTGGGTGTTGGAATTCAACTATTCCCAAGCTGCTGCTTATGCCGCCGGCCACACTGTGTCGCCATCTCAGCGAGTCGCCTTCGCTGCGGAGATTTGGGATGACGACGAGACCCCGCTCGATCCGCATAGTTTTGTCCAAGGTTTGCCAATCGCATCATCATTGGTTCGTCTGAGCAACACATCGGCTTGGTTGCCACAGGCGATTTCAATCACGTCGGACCTGTGAGACTCGGCGTAGAATTGCCCGCGCCCTGAGCGAATGCGGATTCGGAAATTGATTCACAAGCGGTGCGTGGTTTGAATCGCGTCATGCACATTTCTTTCTGGCGGGGAGCGGCGGCGGCTTTGGTCGCGTTGGTTTTTCTGGGCGCGGCGCAGGCGCAGGAGTTGAAGCGCGTGGAGGAGGCGGAGTTTGGGAAAACGGCGGACGGCGCGGAGGTGAAGTTGATCACGCTGCGGAATGCGAAGGGGCTGAGCGCGCAGATCATTTCCTACGGCGCGATCATCAAGGAGCTGCACGCGCCGGATCGGGACGGGCGCTTCACGAACATTCTGCTTACGACGGATTCGTTGGTGAAATTCCAGCGGTTCGGCGGCGCGGCGGCGGTCATCGGGCGCGTGGCGAACCGGATCGCGGGCGCGCAGTTCGAACTGGATAGCGCGACCTACAAGCTGCCGGCGAACAGCGGGAAGCATACGATTCACGGCGGGCGCAAGGGGTTCGCGCAGTCGGTGTGGACGGTCGAAGAGGTTCCGCAAAAAGCTGGCGAGTCGTCGGTGAAGCTCACTTACCTGAGCAAAGACGGCGAGGAGGGTTTTCCCGGGAACTTGAAGACGTCGGTGATCTACACGTTGACGGACGCGAACGAG
>JAYVWQ010000337.1:0-3948 GCA_043785945.1 Akkermansia sp. | reverse complement strand
GGACGCTTGTCCATCTTCTGCACCGTCTCGACTTTGCCGCCGACCGCCGTGATGTCCGCAGTGATGGCGTCAATGATTTCCTTGATGCCCTCTTCCTTGCTCGTGTTGTTCAAGATGAACAAACCTTCGTATCGTTTCATGCTTCTTCTTATTCCGGGCTGATTGCCCCGTTAAACCTGTTCATCGCCTTTTCCAGGCCTTCGTTGACCCAGCACTCCGCCTGCAGAGCAGACCGGTGCAAAACTTTTTCCAACAATTTATTATCCGGCGCGCTGAATTTGCCGAGCACATGGCCCGTAATTTCGCGCTGGCCACCCACCGTCCGACCGATGCCGATCTTGAGCCGGGCAAACTCACGCGAGCCGACATGCTGCTCAATCGACTCCAGCCCGTGATGCCCGCCACTGCTGCCCTTGCCGCGCAGCCGTATTTCGCCAAAAGGCAAATCCGCGTCATCCGCCACCACCAGCATCTGAGCGAGAGGCACGCGATAAAAATTCATCAGCACGCCGATCGTTTCACCACTCAGATTCATGAAGGTTTGCGGTTCAACCAACAAAACTTTTCGGCCCGGCCCTTCACTCTTCGCCATCCTCGCGTTGAACTTCTTTTCCAAGTTCCAACCCGCCTTCCAAATGTCCGCCAATTGATCGACCACCATGAACCCAGCGTTGTGGCGGGTTCGGGCGTATGCCCCGCCCGGGTTTCCCAATCCCACAATGAGATACAAGCTCTCCATTGAGGATCAGGCGGAAGCAACCCCGCGTTACTTCTTCTTCTCTTCCTTCTTGTCGGCAGCCTTGGGGTCGGCTTTGGCTCCGGGCTTCGCGCCTTCGGTGCCGTCTTCCTTCTTTTCCTTGGTCATCTCGACTTCACCGGTGGGAGACGCAGAGGCCGCCGCCGCTGTTTCTTCAGCTTCAGTCACGGGCGCGACGACCGCGAAGACAACAGCCTTGCCTTCGCCAAAAATTTCCACACCGGCCGGGGCCACGATCTCACTGAGGTGAATGGATTTTCCAATCTCAAGGGCCGTGACGTCCACCGTGATCTGTTCGGGCAAATCCTTGGGCAATGCAGAAACCCTGACCTTATGAAGGATGTGCTCCAGCAAGCCGCCGCCATTTTTGACGCCGGCAGATTCGCCCACGGCTGTGACCGGCACCATGATTGTGATCTTTTCGTCCACCGCCACTTCGTGGAGGTCCACATGCAAAATGGTGCCGTGGAGGGGGTGATGCTGCACATCCTGAATCATGGCCAGGCGCTTGGCGCGCGGATCGTTCTCAACCGAGAGATCGACGAGCACGTTTTCGGACACGGAGTGGTTGATGAGGTTTTTGATTTCAACCCCGTTCAACTCCAAGTTCTGCGGCGGGGCTTGGCGACCATAAACGACAGCCGGCACGCGACCGGAGGCGCGAAGTTTTTTAACTCCACCACGGCGGACGGCCGTGCGCGGGAACGAGTTCAATGGTACTGATTTCATCTTAAAATTTTGTGTCTGGCCGGCTCAACTGGTGCGCCCGCCCTTAAATTCAAAAAGCGAAGTCACCGACGAATTACTGTGGATTCGTTTGATGGCTTCACCCAGCAAACCCGCCACTGAAAGCGTGGTTATATTCACACCTTCTATGACGGGGCGGCAGACCGTATCAGTCGTGATCAATTCGTCAATGTTTGATTTCCGCAATCTTTCAATGCCCGTGTCATTGAGCAAAGCATGGGAAACACAGGCCAGAATCTGCTTCGCTCCGTGCTTGCGCAGGAGGGCCGCCGCCTGCGTCAGCGTGCCCGCTGTTTCGGTCAAATCATCCACCAGCAAAATGTTCCGCCCGTCCACATCACCAATGATGCCCATGGATTCGACCTCGCTCGCGCTCTTGCGACGCTTGGCCACGATGGCCAGTTCGGTGTCGAGGAACTGAGAGTAGGCGTAGGCCATCTTCAACCCGCCCACGTCGGGACTGACCACGATGAAGTCCTTGAGGTTTTTCTTCTTCAGGTAGTCGTACATGACCGGCGCGGCGTAGAGGTGGTCCACCGGGATGTCAAAGAAGCCCTGAATCTGCTGGGCGTGCAAATCCATGGTCAGCACGCGGGTGGCCCCGGCGGTCACGATCAGATTGGCCACGAGCTTGGCCGTAATGGGCACGCGGGGCTGGTCTTTGCGATCCTGCCGGGCGTAACCGTAGAAGGGAATGACCGCCGTGATGCGCGAGGCGCTGGCCCGGCGGAGCGCGTCAATCATGATGAACATCTCCATCAGATTATGATTGGTCGGCGGGCACGTAGACTGAATGAGATACACGTCCTCGCCGCGCACGTTCTCGTCGATCTTCACGAAGGTTTCCCCGTCGGGAAACGAACTGACCGTGCATTTGCCAACTTCCATGCCAATGGTTTTGGCGATGGACTCGGCGAGGGCTGGATTGGACGTGCCGCTAAAAATTTTCACGCGTGATCAATTCTGTTTGGGAAATAAAAAATGCCGACCTTCGGACGGCGCGCTGGACTCTAGGGAGCGAGCCACCCTGAGCAAGCGGTAAATGATCACTTGTTCGGCTGCGGCGTGTAGCGCAGATACGGCTTCACCTGGCGATGCCCCTTGGGGAACTGCGCCGGAATTTCCGCGTCCTTCACGGCGGTGACGATGATGCAGTCCTCCCCATCCTTCCAGTTGGCCGGCGTAGCCACCTTGAACTTGGCCGTAAGCTGGAGCGAGTCGATGACGCGCAGCAGCTCGAGGAAGTTCCGTCCCGTGGACGCGGGATAGGTGAGGGTGAGCTTCACTTTCTTGTCCGGCCCGATGATGAAGACCGAACGCACGGTGAAGGTATTGTCGGCATTCGGATGAATCATGTCGTAGAGCGCGGCCACTTCGCGCTGCGGGTCGGCGATGATCGGAAAATTCATCTGCGTGCCCTGCGTTTCGTTGATGTCGCTGATCCAGCCCAGATGCGAGGCGAGCGGGTCCACGCTCACGGCCACGACCTTCACGTTGCGGCGGTCGAACTCAGTTTTGATCTTGGCCACTGCGCCCAGTTCCGTGGTGCAGACGGGCGTGTAATCCGCCGGATGCGAAAAGAGAATGCCCCAACTGCCCCCCAGCCACTGATGAAAGTCGATGCGGCCTTCCGTGGTGTCCGCCGTGAAATTGGGGGCTTCGTCGCCGAGTCGCAGTGCCATAATTCGTCCTGTTTATCTTGGTTAAATTGCCTCCGGTCAGGCCGGAAGGAGCGCGAGATTACGGAACAGAGACGCTGTTTCAATCTTTGTTTCTCACCCCATCCAAACCACGCACACCCTCCCCTGCCCCGTCCCATTCTCCGACAAAGCCCTGCTGCCGCAGCGCCTCAAAAAGCACGAGCGCCGCGCAGTTCGACAGATTCAGCGAACGCGCCTCCGGGTTGAACATCGGGATGCGCAGCCAGCGCTCCGCGTTTTCCTCCAGCAAACGGCGCGGCAATCCCGCCGTCTCGCGTCCGAAGACGAGGTAATCATTCGTGCCATACTGCACCTTGGCGTACGACTTCGGCCCGCCCGATTCGATGAACCACACCCGCGCGTCCGGCGGCAGCGCGGCGGCGAAGTCCGGCCAGCTCGGCCAGCGATGCCACGTCACCTGCCGCCAGTAATCCATGCCCGCGCGTTTGAGCTGCGCGTCGTCGAGCTTGAACCCGAGCGGTTCAATCAAGTGCAGCGTCGTGCGCGTCGCGGCGCAGAGCCGCGCCACGTTGCCCGTGTTGGGTGGAATTTCCGGCTCCACAAGAACGATGTGCATGGCGCGAGGATGGAGGTGAGTGATCCACGGTGAGAAGACAGAAGTTGGGCCCGGGCAAAACGCTTCCCCACACTCTGCGGGAACATTTACTTGCCTGCCCGCCCGCCACGCGGTTTATTCACGCCCGTTGCGGAGAGATGGCTGAGTGGCCGAAAGCGACGGTTTGC
>JAYVWQ010000336.1:0-10882 GCA_043785945.1 Akkermansia sp. | reverse complement strand
CGCCTCACCCCGGCGCGCGCGGAGCGACGCGCCCTACCTTTTACGCCCCCACCGACGTTTCCAAAAACGCCTCGATCCGATCCGTCACCGCCGTCTCGTTGTAGTGCGCCAGCACTTCGGCCTGCGCGGTCTCGGCCATTTGCACGCGCAGGGCGGGGGACACCTGCAACTCCTGGATGCGCGTGGCCAGTTCGTAGGCTTCGCCCGGCCTGTAGGTCAGGGCGTTCTCGCCGTGGCGCAGCAGTTCCCGCGTGCCGCCCAGCGCCGTGCCGATCACCGGCAGCCCCGCTGACATCGCCTCCAGCACGGTGAAGGAAAACGGCTCCGGCTCCTCGCTGGTGTGCAGCAGCGCGTCGTGACGCCGATACACGGCGGGCAGATCGCGCACGAAGTTCGACACGTTCAGGAACTCCACCGGCAACTGCTTGAGCGCGATGAACGAGCGCAGTTCCGCCACATGGGCCGAGTCGCCCTTGCCATAAATGCTCAGGCTCATCCGCACGCTGCTCTGGCGCAGTTGCTGCACCGCGCGCAGGGCCGTGAGCACGCCGCTGCGTTTGTGCAACGCGGCCACCACGAGAAATTTCTCCACCGGGGCCGACGCCGGTTTCACCTCGCCGATGAAGTGCTGCGTGGCGATGCCGGGATGAATGACCTCCGCGTGGCCCACTTGAAAGCCCGCTTGAATCGCGTTCTCCCGCAGCCAGTCGCTGGCGAAATAAATCCGCTCGAAGCGGAAGGCGTTCAGCGAATTCGCCACCGGCTGCTCCGCGTAAAGCTCCGGCATCCGGTCGTAGCCCTGCACGAGGCGGGTGGGCGCGAGCGCGTCCAGGGCGGTGCGCTGGCCGGAGAGTTCCAGCGCCTTGCGCGCGAGGTTCATGGCGGGATGATTCCACCAGCGCAGCCACGGGTCGTTGCGCACTTCGAGGGTCAGCCAGTGGTCCGCCACGTCATAGACCACCGGCACGCCGCAATGGCGGAGCTGGAAGAGAAACGACTTGGACAGCCCGAACAGGCTGAAGACCTGCACTAGCTCCGGGGCGAATTCGGCGATGCTCTCGCGCAGCGCGGCGTGGTTGTGCGTCTCCAGCTTCTTCAACTCCGCGAAGGCCGTGACCAGCGCGTGGTCGTACACGCCATTGAGCTGGAGCCGCCGCTCCACCTCGCCGCCCTGCTGGGCCAGGGACATGCCGTGGGTGGAGGTGAGCACGCGCACCTGATGCCCGCGCAGCTTGATCAGATTGACCAACGACTCGCAGCGCAGATCAAACGTGCCCGCGTGATGCGGCGGATAAAGGTTCGTGACGACGAGGATTTTCAAGGACGCGAGGCTAGAAGAAACGGCGGAGGACGAAAGGATTATTCAGTGCCCAAGATACCTCGTTGCGTTGAAGTCTCCGGCGGCTCAAAGAAGATCGTGAGCTGTAAGAATCCCAGCCAAATTTGCAGGCGAACCGCTGGTGACCAAAATGGGAAGATGGTTGAGAAGCTTGAGGGCATCTGCAATTTCCGTGTCGTCACCAACTACCTTTGCCTCTTCGAGCTGAAATTGGTTTTTCGCTATAGCATCGGCGAGCGTTTGTCCAAGGCGAGACCGTTGTTCAATCGGCGAACCTCGAAAATAGGCCGCCAATTTACGGTCGGACACGACTTTCCAACAGTCGCTACCATTCTCGGAGACCTTGACCGGAAGATAGGAGAACGAATTCACCAACATGTTCTGCCGAATGAAACTCAACGGTTGCCAGAGTTCGGCGCAAACGGGGTTGGTTACCATGAAATCGCGAACGTGATTGAAGCCGGTGTCTTGCATGAGTGATTCCTCTAAAATGAGAGCGAGTATTACGGCCTGATGAGTCAGATGCCGTGCAACTGCCCCTGTGTGAAATGCTTCGTTCCGACGAATTCTCACCGCGTTGAATAGGGAAGTAAATGGGAGGTGCAACCCCTTCCATTCATCAGGCACTTTGGCCATCGGTGAGTCGGACGCTAGCTTAGTAATCGCCGTTTGATATTCCCCTAGCCCGTTTTTAGGACCCACCAACATTGCGCCAAGTCTTTCGATCACAACGATGATCTCATCAAATGCCTCGGCATCTTGAAAAGCTGCGGCGCGCGCATCGCGCAAACGATCCCTGAACCAACGTTTGGCTACCGCCTCGGCGTCGGCATCATTCTTGGGCCAAGTTGGCGATGGGGGTGATTGTTTGCGCGACACGAGAAGTTTTTTGGTAGTGCTGTCAGTTCTTAAAACCAGAAAGCAACTCATTAACTACCGGGGTCATCTTTGAATCGGTGCTTGCCCACTTGTTCAGCCCAAAGCCCCCACGATGATGGTATGAGGCGTCGCCCACCAGTTTGGTCCCACGTTTCAAATACAGGTCTGCGTGCTTGAGGTAAGGAGTGAAATCCCAACTGCATTGGGTGGCATAGGTGAGCACGTAATCGGAATCAGACGGTGGTTCGCCGGTGATGACTTTTGTTTCGATCCCATGTCTTTGAAACGCGACTTCAATAACGCTGACAAAATCCTCAACCTCCACTTTGGGGTTCTGCTTTATGTAAACCATCTTGATCGGATACTTGCCGGCTTCGACTGGTTGCACTTTTACGCTGGTGCAGCCGCAGGTGAGAGCAATGAGTGCGAGAACGGCCAAGGTTGTTATTTTCATAAAAAAGTGATCGTGTTGTGTGTCGTGTCTGAAGTCGGGTTGCACTTACCGCGATTGTCTGCCGTGTTGGCAAGGGATTTCTCCCGAGCAGGCTCGGTTTAGGGCGGGTAGGGCGCGTCGCTCCGCGCGCGCCGGGCAGCGATATGGCGAATCGAAATGGATGGAGTGGTCTGGGCCGTCGGCGGGCCGTGAATGTTCCCACTCTGCTCTCCGATCCATGGCGCGCGCGGAGCGACGCGCCCTACCATCGAAGCCGTGACCAGTCCGTCCTCCGATTCCATCCTTCGCGGGACAACCCTTCCTCCAACGGCACCGTTCCAGATTACGCCCCGACCACTTCCGCCGTCTGCCCCGCCGCGCGCAGCACGCCGTGGCCATGCCGCAACATGCGCTCGGTCGTTTCCCAACTGAGGCAGGCGTCGGTCACGGAGATGCCGTAGGCGATGTCCTTGGGATTGGGCGGCACGGGCTGGTTGCCGTCGCGCAGGTAGCTCTCGACCATCGCGCCGATGATGGCGCGGGTGCCGGCGGCGCGCTGCTCGATGAGGGAATTCCACACGTCCTCCTGTCGCGCGTGTTGCTTGAGGGAATTGGCATGGCTGCAATCGACCATGAGCACGGGGGGCAGGTTGTGTTTGCTCAGGCTGGCGCAGGCTTCGGCGATGCTCTGCGGATCGTAGTTGGGCCGGGCGCGTCCGCCGCGCAGCACGACGTGGCCGTCGGGATTGCCCTTGGTGCGGACCACGCTGGTGTAGCCGTCCTGATCAATGCCGAGAAAACTGTGCGCGGTGCGCGCGGAACCCATGGCGTCGATGGCGATCTGCAATCCGCCGTCCGTGCCGTTCTTGAAACCGACCGGCATGGAAAGCCCGCTGGCCATCTCGCGATGAGTCTGGCTCTCGGTGGTGCGCGCGCCAATGGCGGCCCAAGTGATGAGGTCGTCGATGTATTGCGGAACGATGGGGTCGAGGAATTCGGTGGCGGCGGGCAGGCCCAGTTCGTTGATCTCGAGCAGCAGCTTGCGCCCGATGCGCAGCCCTTCTTCGATGTCGCAGGAGCCGTCCATGCGCGGGTCGTTGACGAGGCCTTTCCAACCGACGGTGGTGCGCGGCTTCTCGAAATAGACGCGCATGACAATGAAGAGTTGATCGCGCAACTCGTTGGCGAGCGCGGCGAGGCGGTGGGCGTAATCCATCGCGCCGACCGGGTCGTGAATGGAGCAGGGGCCAACGACGACGAGCAGGCGCGGGTCGCGGCGGGCGAGGATGGCCTGCACGGCGGCGCGGCCCTCCACGACGTTGCGGTTGGCGCGCTGGGTCACGGGCAGTTGCAGTTCCATCGCGTGTGGCGATTGCAGGCGCTGGGCACTGGCCACGCGCAAATCTTGTGTCGGCTCCATCATTGGGACGGGGAGCGTAGAGAAGGAGCGGGCGCGGATCAAACACGGAAGTTGGCTGAGGGAGAGAAGGGGTGAATGCTCTTGTCCGCTCGCGCCCTCCGGCCGATCGGAGAGGCGTCGGCGGACCCCGAGTTGAACGGACCCGGGCCTCACACACCCTTCAGCTTCATGCGCGCCGCACGCCTCATCCCGTCACTTCCTCGCTGTGTTCCGGTAGAATGAGCGCCACCAGCATCGCGGGCAGAAAGAGGAACGAGGCATAGAGGAGGGCGGTGCGGAAGTCCCCCACCTTGGCGAACAGCCCGAACGTGACCACGCCCGCCGCCGAGGCGATGCGCCCGATGTTGTAGCAGAACCCCGCCCCCGTTGTCCGCAGCAGCGTGGGAAAGAGCGGCGGCAGATACATGGTGAACAGACCGAAGATGCCCGAGAAAAATCCCACCAGCGGAAACCAGAAATAGACGAGCGACTTGTAATCGCGCACCTGCATGAAGGTGCCGAACATCGCGAGGAAGAACCCCAGATACATGAGCGCGATGCAGCGCTTGTAACCCAGCCGCTGCGCCAGGAAGCCGACAAAGAAGTTCCCCGCAATGGACGCGCTGATGACGAGGAAGAAGGCTTTGCTGACCAGTTGCTTCCGATCGCCCTGCGCCCAGTCTTTCAACTCCGGCAGATTGAACAGGTGCTGGATGTGCCAGAACATGAAGGCCCACCAGGCCGTCAGCCCGCAGGCGCACACGATGATGGTGAGCAACGTGGTGCGCCGGATGCCGGGCGCGAACAGGTCGAAGATGCTCGGCTCCTTGCCCCGCGCCTGCTTTTTGGCGGCGTGCCACTCTTCCGGCTCGGGCACGTTTCGGCGAATCCAGAACACGAGCAGCGCGGGCACGATGCCGACGAGGAAAACATATTTTGGATGCAGATCCGCCATGAGAAAGGTCGTGAGGCAGGCGAGGAGCACGCCAAGGTTCACGCCGGTTTGCAACACGGCGGCAATCCATGGTCGCCAGCGCCGGGGCCAAGTCTCGGAAAGAAGCGATGAGCCGACGGCCCATTCGCCGCCGATGCCGAGCGCGGCGAGGAAACGGAAGATGAGCAGTTGCCACCACGTCTGGGCAAAGAAGGAAAGCCCGGTGAACAAAGCGTATGTGAGAATGGTGAGACTGAGCGCGCGGCTGCGTCCGAGCACATCGCCGAGTCGCCCGAAGAACCCGCCGCCCAGCGCCCAGCCCACGAGAAAGGCGGCTTGAATCCACGAACTCTTTTCCCGCACCAGCGCGTTGGCGGTGTCCGTGGCGGCCAGGCCGAGCAGCAGCGCGACGAACGGCGCGGCCACCAGCCCGTAGAGGTGCATGTCCAGTCCGTCGAAGAGCCAGCCCAGCCAGGCGGCGATGCCAGACTTCCATTGTTGCGGCGAGAGGTCGCGCAGGCGGCGTGCTTCGGGCTTGGGGCCGGGCGTGGCGGGCGCGGCAATTGGGTTCACGTCATTCATGGTGCATGGGATTCGCGGCGAGAATAGAGAGCGGCGCAGGAAGATGAAATGTCATTTTGCATCCGGCGGGGCGAAAGAATTTAGCGCAGCACGCGCAAGATTTGCCGGAGCCGTCCAAGGTGGAGTGGCGCGGGCGCACTGCGTAGAGGGCGTAAATTGTTTTGAGCGGGCCGCCAAAAGCTCCGTCAGGAGCGGCATCTTTGTAGAACGCAACCACACAAGAATTCCAAGCCCCGTCGGGGCGAAATATGGGCGTCGGCCAATGGCGCAAGAGCGGGTCAGGCCGGACACGATGCCGCACCTACGGTGCTAAAAAATTCGGGCGGCTGGCGTGCTACAAAGATGTCGCCCCTGACGGGGCTGTCCGTCCGGGCCTAGCGGCGTCCCGGCTTTCCGGCTCGACACCCGGCCCCGCTGCCAATAGAACCGCGTTCAACAAGAAAGCTGCAATGTTTGCGGTTTGGTAAACGGTTTGGCGCTGAACTCGCCCATGATTGCGAATTATGACATTTTGCGGGCCGTACTTCAGGAGCGACGGACGATCCAGCCCTTGACCAAGGAGTTTTATGCGCCGTGCGTTGCCGAGCTAATAGCGTCCGATTTATTCGAATGCGTTTTTCTGGAAGACGACGAATACGGAAACGACTTTTTCTTGTATTTTATTTTCCCGCGAGACGGTCGCTCCCTTCGTATCCGGGATGGACGCTCACCAGTTGGGTACAAAGGTATCGGCCTCGGATTGTGTCTGTGCATTTGGCAGCCTATTGCTGCCTACGGTCCGATGTCCGCATTTGGTGGCCGCCCAGATGAAGACGGAACAGGTCGCAATTGGCTTCTGCCGGAAAAGCTTCAAATGCTTCCAGCACCGGACTGGGTCGATGTCGAAGGGGTTCTTGTAGATATTTTGCGGCGACACTCCATCGCAATTATGACTCGCGAGGAAGCGATGATGCCACTCACCGCCCTTCAACTTTCGCTCCCCACCGGGTCGAGCATCACAGATGATCTTGATCACGTTTTCTTCGCGCTCTTCAACAATGACTACTGAAGCGATGGACTAGCCCGGCAAACCAGCCGCAAGCTTCTGCTCTGCCGGATCGATGAGGCAAAAGGATTTCGTTCCCACGCGGAGTTCATTTTCCAAGCCCATGAACTGCGCGGGCACTTCCGAGAAGCGCCGCCAACATTCCTGCCACGGACAGTTCAACATCTTCGCCGCGCGGAACACGCCTTCGATGGGCGTCAGCGCGGAGCCGGCGAAATTGGTCCGGCCCGGCTGCCGCACGATTTGATCCGCACCCACTTTCACTTCGACGCCACCGAGGGTATAGCGCCCCGGACCCGCGCCCGCCGCCGCCATCGCATCGGTCGTGTAGTAAGGGGCGCGCTCGCCCAACAGCTTATGCAGCAGCCGAAATGGCGCGGGCGAAACATGATGGCCGTCGGGAATGAAACTCGCCGTCAGGCCCGGCGTCTCGCACACGCGCCAGAGAATGTTGTCGTGCCGATCCAGTTCGCGCGGGCAGCCGTTGCCCAGATGCGTGAAACCAGTCGCGCCCGCTTCCCCGGCGGCGCGCAGCACTTCGGCGGAAGCATCGGTGTGACCGAGGCTCACCGTCATCGCGAGCGCGCGGGCCAGACGAATCGCCTCGATGGCTCCGGGGCGTTCCGGCGCGAGGGTGAGGAGCACGGGATCGTTTCCCGTCACCGCCCGCAGCGCGTGCAGATGTTCCGCCGTGGGATCAATCATCCGTGCCGGATTGTGTGCGCCGTGGAAGCCCGGTTTGTCGGAAAGGAACGGGCCTTCGATGTGCCAGCCCGCCAGCGCTTCCTGTAGTTCGGGAGATTGCGCGCGCCACTGCCGCGCGCGTTCCAATCGCGCCAGCATCCTCGGCCACTCATCTGTGATGAGCGTGAAGAAGAATTTTCCACAGCCATCGCGTCGCAGCGCGCGGGTGGCGTGCAACAACTGCTCCAGCGAAAGATCATCGCGCTGGAAATCCACGCCGCCGTAGCCATTGATTTGCAGATCAAAGAGCGTGGGCGCAATCCAGCGTGCCCCCGGCGTCCCGCCGGGTTCTCCAGGTCCGCCGCTGCCGGAACCCGGCAAGATGCCAGGGGCACGTTCCAGAGCGATGAGGCGGCCATCGCGCCACACCACGCGCATCAGTTCACCCGTCGCATAGTGCCAAGCCTCAAGTTCGCCGGAGTTCAACGTGCCCCCGGCGTCCCGCCGGGTTCCCTGACTTGATGAAAAGTGATCCTCGTTCATGCCGTGAGTGCCTGGTCTGAAGCGCGCGCGGAACCCGGCGGGACGCCGGGGGCACGTTTCGTCTCAGTGCGATACAGCACATCTACGACGTTGCGCACGTATTGTTCGTCGGCGATGCCGTCCACGGCTTCGGCGGGATAATCCACCTTGGCTTTGAAATGTTCGGCCAGTTCGCCGAACAACTGCACGCGCGCGACTGCCTCCATTTCATCGCGGCGCACGATGGCTTGCAAGGCCGTCGCCGCTTCCGCCGGAGTCACGCGTTGTCGCAGGCGGGCGCAGACATGCGGGTGCGCACGCAGTGAGTTGTATTTGTCTGACTTCAGGATTTCCAAGTTTGGCTCCACGATGCGCGGGATGCGGATGACGACCGTGTTCGCCGCCACATCACCGAGTCGCTGCGCCTGGCGCGTGAGCAGCGTGGCCACGCCACCCACGAGGTAAAGACCCGGCAGCAGATCCACGATGCGCAACAAATTGCGGATGGCGACCTGGCTGAATTGCAGCCGCAACCCGTGGGCATCGATCACCCGCAGCCGCAGCACGCGCTTGCCGACGGTCTGCCCGCGCCACATCCATTCCAGCGTCATGGCGTAGCCAATCGAGACGACGAAGTAGAAAAAAACTCCCAGCGCGCCGGCGAGGTCGGGGCTGATGAAAGCGGCGAAGCCCATGATGGTGTTGATGGCGATCAGCACGACGGACATGCACACGAGGTCTATGACCCAGGCGAGAAAGCGCGTTACCGGTCCTGCCAGCGTCTGCGAAAATACCACGCCCTCCGGTGTCTTGATGAGCAGTGTGTTGGTGCGCGTCATGGCGGAGGCAGTGGGTTTTCCAAGGACGCGTTTGTTGTTTCCTTGCGCCGGCCCGAGCGGGCGAGGAACAACACCAGCAGCATCAGTTCAATGACGCCAAAGGCAATCTTCGCCGCGTAGGGAATGACCGGCTCGTGATACTGCGAGAGAAACGATTCGATGAATCCCGCCCAGACCAGCATCACGCCCACGCCGAAGATGAGCGTGACGAGGTCCGGCGCGATGGCCCGGAACCGGTCCGCCAGCCGCTCGCGCCGGCCCCAGCCGAGCAGCGCGTTCGCGAGCACGAGTCCGGCCTGGCCCGCGATCAGGATGGCGGGAATTTCAATGACACCGTGCGGCATGAGCCAGCCGAGCAGAAACTGGGTCTGCCCGGCCCGCACGTAATCGAGCGCGACCGCGCCGAGAATCACGCCGTTGTAAAAGAGCGCCACGATGGTCCCGATGCCCCACGTCATGCCGAGCGCCAGCGTGGTGATGGAGACCTGCGTGTTGTGCGTCATCAGTTCGCTGGAGAAGCTCGATTTGCCGCCCGCCATGTGGTCCCGCTGTGCGGATTCCTCGCGGGCCACGCGGTCCGCCGGGTCGCCGTTGAGGTGCGAGAACGGCATGATGACGCTCTTGGCCTCTGGGTCAAAAGCCAGCGCCCCGGCGCCGAACAGGCAGCCGACCATCGTGATGGCAACCGAGAGTTGAAAGGCTTTCACATGACGGCGGAATGTCTGCGGCAGCGTGTGCAGAAACCAGTGGAGCGGCGAGAATCGTTTCTGCCGCCCGCGCGTTTCGTGGATTTCGCAGTAGGCGCGCGCGACCAGAGCTTCGAGGTAGCGGCGCAGTTCCGGCTCCGCTGTGAACGTGACCAGCTTTGCCAAATCAGCCGAGGTGCGTTCGTAAAGGTAATGAAACTGACGCGCCTGCTCGAGGGTCAGCCGCAAGCCCAGCTCAGTCTCCAGCCGGTCGAGCAGCTTTTCCAACTCCTGCCAGGCGGGACGTTCGGCGGCGCTGAATTTGTGAAGGTCGATGATCATGGGAGCTTCACAGCACCTGCCTTTGTTTGACGCTCAAATACTGCGAGACCAAATCCACGGCCATCCGTTCGCTGGTCAGCAGCGACAGGCGCACGCCGCGCCGTTGCAAAACTTTTTCCAGTTCGCGCAGCCCGTGCCAGCGTAGGTGCCCGGCCAGTTCGCCGTAGAGTTCCTCTGCCGTGGACACACTCGCGTTTGTGAACAGCGGTTGCGCGCCCGCCGGTTGGAGCATGTTGACCAGCACGAGATGCTGGCCCGCGACCAAATCCAGGCTGCGCACGAAGGACTCGGCGGCTACCGGATCGTCGAGAGAAGTGAGGAAGATGAGGAGTGCGCGGCGGCGCAGACGCAGGCGGATGAAGGTGCCCAACTCATCGAAGTCCGGGGCGACTTCGCGAGGTTGCAGCGTGTAGAGCGCGTCGCGGCAGGCGTGGTAATGGGCCGCGCCGTTCCGCGCGCGGAGGAAGGTCTCAATCCTGTCGCTGAAGGTGAGCAGGCCGAAGAGGTCGCCCTGCTGCTCGGCGGCGAGACCGAGGGTGAGTGCGGCAGTGATGAAGCGTTCCAAGGTAGTTGAGAGTTGAGGGTTGAGAGTTGAGAGGGGGGCGCTGGTCCGACTCGCAACTCTCAACTCTGAGCTCTCAACCTTCCTCGCGCTCAACCGCGATGCGTCAATGATCACATACACTTCCTGGGTGCGTTCGATTTGAAAGACCTTGGTCACGGGCTTGCCGCGCTTGGCCGTGGCCTTCCAGTGGATGTCCTCGATGCCGTCGCCGGGCACGTATTCGCGGAGCTTTTCAAACTCGCGTCCGCGCCCGACCTGCCGCTGCGCATGAATACCGAACGCGCCGCGATTGAGAAACAGCGCGGCCAGACTGTTCCGTTCGCGAGCGAGGTTCGGATACGCGCGCACCTCGGCGGCGACGGGCAGCGTTTTCCAGTGCGCCCAAAAACCGAGCGGCGAATTCCCCTCCAGTCGCGCAGTCGTGATTTGGAATTTCCCCCGCTGTGAAGTGCGGCATGTCCAGTCAAAGGCCGACCATTCCGTGTCTGCGGGCAAGGTGACGGTCAGTTCCTCCTCTGCAGGGTTCAACTCTGGGGGAAACGCCAGCGTTAGGCGCACGGCGCAGGCTTTCTGAGTTGGGTTGCGCAGTCGGACGTTAATCTTGAATGGACGATTCTGAGTGGTGCGAATGAG
>JAYVWQ010000335.1:0-2209 GCA_043785945.1 Akkermansia sp. | reverse complement strand
TCAGGCGCGTGAGGGAGGCGGCGAGGAGAGCCGGGTCTTTGGGCACATAATTCTTGGCCGACTTGCTCAACTGCTTGGTCGTCTCCTTGAAGGTGTAATCGAGATAGTAGTCGGTCGGATATTTGGTGATCTGGTAGGCGGCTTCCATGGCGTCGTCGCCGGTGAAGAAGCTGGCCACGCGCACGGCTTCGAGGCGGACGCGGGGCGCGGGATCGTTGGCGGCGGCTTTCACGAGGGCCAGCGGCTGCGAGACGCGGTCGCCCCAATAGCCGATCACGCGCACGGCCTGGGCGCGGGCGCGCGGCTCGGGCGAGGCGAGCAGTTGTTTGAGCAGCGGCTCGTTGACGACGTTGTGCCACTGGTGGACCCAAAGCGCTTCAAGCAGGTGATGCGCGTCTTCTATTTTCTTGGGATCGAACTGCTTCGCCCATTGCTGCACGGCGGCGATGACTTGCTTCGTCGGATGCTTGTCGAGTTCGATCTTGGCGCGGATGCGCACGTTGTCCTCCGGTTCCTTCAACAGTTCGAGCAGCGCGGCAATCGATACGCCATCGACTCGCTTCGGCGTGAGCAGCGGACGCTCGGGATAGGTGATGCGGTAGATGCGCCCGTGCGTGTGGTCGCGGCTCGGGTCGCGGAGATTGTGCTGCAAGTGGCCGATGATGGGATTGTGCCAGTCGAGCACGTAGAGCGAGCCGTCGGGCGCGACATCGGCGGCGATGGGGCGGACGTTCGGGCTCTTCGTAATGTCCACTTGCAACATGGGCGGCTTGGCCGACGTGCCCAGGAGACCGGAGCCGTCTTCGCTGAAGTCCACGCGATAGATGCCTTGGAAGCTAATGACGTTGAGGTTGAGAAACTCGCCCTGCATCGCCTCGGGAAAATGGCGGCTCGAAAGAATGGCGGTGCCGGGACACGGGCGCGAATCCTGTTTCCAAAATGTCTTCATGCCCGGATGCGTGCCCGGATAATCAATGTGGCCGCTGAAGGCCGGGCCAAAGTAATTCGCGTTGCCCGTGGCGTCGGTCACGATGTCGTTGCCCCAGGCGTCGAACACGCGCCCGTGGGGATTCGCGAAGCCATAGGGAACGTGGCGCATGAATTTTCCCGTGCGCGGCTCGTAGCGATAAATCGCGCCATCGTTGTTGCGGACTGGTCCCACCGCCGTCTCGACGTTCGAACGATGGAAGGTGCCGTCGCTGAGATAAATTGCGCCGCCCGGCTCGTAGCAGATGGCATTGGCCGTGTGATGCGAGTCGGCGGAGTCCATGCCGTTGAGCACGCGCACCTTCGAGTCGGCCTTGCCGTCACCATCCGTGTCGCGCACGAACCAGAGGTCGGGTGCCTGCATGACGAGCACGCCGTCCTTGTAAAATTGAAAGCCCGTCGGGCAGTTCAAGTCGTCGAGGAACGTGGTCATCTTCTTCACGCTGCCGTCGGCGTTGAGATCGAACACGAGCAGCTTGTCGCCATCTTTGCTCGTCGGCGTGCGCTCGGGATAATTCGGCCAGACCGCAACCCAGAGTCGGCCCTTGGTGTCGAAGGACATCTGCACGGGCTTGGAGAGTTCGGGGAATTCTTTTTCCGAGGCGATGAACTGCAGCTTGCAGCCCGGCGGCACGGTCATGTTCTTCATCTCCTCGACGCCGCTCTGATAAACGTGCGCGCCGTCCGGACCCGCGCCCGGCTTGTTGCTGACGAAAGTGATCTCAGGCGGAATGTTGTCGTCCTTGACCGCGAGATCGCGGCCCTGGGCGCGCGCCCACACGCGCTGGTCGCGGTTGGCCGTCATCACGTCGCGCTCGGCCATCTCGCGCTGCATGACCTGAAAATTCGAGACGTAAGGTTTCGGAGGGTTTCGATCCTGAATCTGCCGTTGGCCCGGCGCGTAAGCTTCCTTCGAGCGGCCGCCATAGACGTTGTAGCCATCCATCGTGCGATAGCGGGAGAACCACATCGTGTTCTTGTCGTTGATGGCGGTGCGGAGATTTTCAAAGCCGGTGCTGGTCATGGCCGGCGCATTTTCGCCGAACACGCCGGCGAACATCGCGGGCGCGAGCGCCTGGTAGCCGTCGTCGGTGAGGTGGAGGCCATTGACGGTCAGAGGTTTCTTCGCGGCGCTGTAAGCCTGCTGCGAGGCGGCGAAGAGATCGACGAATGGCACTTTGTTCGCGGCGGCGACTTCGCGCATGGCCTGCACATACGGGAC
>JAYVWQ010000334.1:0-9013 GCA_043785945.1 Akkermansia sp. | reverse complement strand
AATGCCGCGCTTGAACTCCGCCTTGTGCCGGTGAATCCAGTCCTGCTGCTTGGGCGTGCCCAGTCCCACCCAGATGAAGTCCGGCGCGAGTCGGTTGATCTCGGCGATAATCTCCACGTCATCCTCCGGGCTAAAGTAGCCGTTGCGCGTGCCGACGATTTGCAAATCCGGATTCTGCGCACGGAACACTTTTTGCAATTGATCCAGACACCCCTGCGACCCGCCCAGGAAGTAGTGGGTGAAGGGCGCGGGGCTGGCGAGCACACAGCGGCGCATGAAGGTCGGCCCATAGACCCGGTCGCGCAGTTTTGCGCCGCGCGCATTCAGCACCCAGATGAGCGGCATGGCATCCGGAATAAAATAATCCACGCGGCTCGTGATCTCGCGGAAAGCTGGCTCGTGCCGCCGCAGGGTCACGATCTGCGTGTTCGTGAAATCGACGGAGCAAACGTCCGGCTGGCGGCAGCGGCTCTGGCAGAAGGCGATGAACCGCTCGTAGCTCGTGCATTGCAGTGGGGTGCCGAGAACCCGGCGTTCGCCGAAGCCGGGCTGAACTTCTGAAGTGGCGGGTGGCATGACTGGAAACCCCACGGTTCAGCCGCGCGCCATCTTTTCCAAAATCTGATCCAGCGACAGAGTCAGCCCCCAGTTGGGGTAATGACTTTTGAATTTCGTCAGGTCGCTGATGTAGCAGATGTGATCCCCGGCGCGGGCCTGATCGGAGTATTGCCAGTTCATCTTCGTGCCGAGCAACGCGTTGATCTTCTCGATGCATTCGAGGATGGAGGCGCTGTTGCCGCGTCCGCCGCCGAGATTATAGACCTCCCCGGGACGCGGACTTTTTGCGAACTCGACGAAGGCGCTGATGACGTCGGCGCTGTGAATCTGATCCCGCACCTGTTTCCCCTGGTAGCCGAAGATGGTGTAGGTCTCGCCCGACTTCGCCACCTTGAAGAGGTAGGAGAGGAAGCCGTGGAGCTGCACGCCGGAGTGGTGTTCCCCCGTCAGGCAGCCGCCGCGAAACACACCCACGTTCATGCCGAAGTAGCGGCCGTATTCCTGCGCGACCACGTCGGCCGCCGTTTTGCTCGCGCCGAAGAGACTGTGCATGGTGCGGTCGATGCGGCAGTCCTCGCGGATGCCGTGAAAGTCCTCGGGCCGCGCATAATCCCAACGCGTGGCCAGCTCGGTCAGCGGCAGCTCGTTGGGCGCGTCGCCATAGACCTTGTTCGTGGACATGAAGATGAACACGGCCTCGCGGTTCGACTGGCGGGTGGCTTCGAGCAAATTGAGCGTGCCCACGGCGTTGACATCAAAATCGACGAAAGGAATTTCCTTGGCCTTGTCGTGCGAGGGCTGGGCCGCACAATGAATGATGAGGTCGAAGCGTTCTTGCTGGAAAAGCGCGAGGATTTTTTCCCGGTCCCGGATGTCGAGGTTCAGATGCGTGAACTGGCGGGTGTTCTTCTGGAGCGATTCGAGGTTCCAGGTCGTGTCGCCGGCGGGTCCGAAGAATTCACGGCGCAGGTTGTTGTCGATGCCAAACACCTGGTGACCATCGCGATCAAAATGCAGCACGGCCTCGGAGCCGATCAATCCGCTGGAGCCGGTGACAAGGACTTTCATTGGGCGCGAAAGATAGGAGCAGCCCGCGCGATTCATCCATGATTTTCTGCGCGACGGAGTGGGGCGGTCCGTCCCGGTTATCCCAGTCCGGCGGGCGCACGGCCTGACTGCGGGACGCTGGCGCCACTAAGGAGCGCAGCCAATCAACTCCGCCGCCTTGGCCGCAATGTCGCCGTGGCGCACGAGGGATTCGCCGACGAGGATCGCTCCCGCACCAGCGCGCGCCACGCGGTCCACATCGGCCCGGGTGTGAAGGCCGCTTTCAGCGACGAGCAAGGTGTCCTCGCGCCGGACGTGTTGAAAAAGTTTTTCGGCGAGCCGTTCGGTGGTGGCGAGATCAACAGTGAAGGTTTTGAGGTTGCGGTTATTCACGCCCAGCAGGCGCGGCTGAAGGACGAGCGCGCGTTCCAGCTCCGCTTCATCATGCACCTCGACCAGCACGGCCAGTCCGGCCCCGGTGGCTAGTTCGTGAAAGTGCTTCAGTTCCGGGTCGGAAAGAATCGCTACGATCAGAAGGATGGCATCCGCACCCCACTCCACGGCCTCGAGGATTTGCCGCGCGTCGATGATGAAGTCCTTGCGCAGCAGCGGCAACTTCACGGCCGCGCGAATCTGTTTCAGGTAATCGAGCGAGCCTTGGAAAAACTGTTCATCCGTGAGCACCGAGAGGCAGCTTGCGCCCGCCGCTTCGTACTGTTGAGCGATGCGCACGGGATCGAAGTCAGGGCAGATGACGCCGGCGGAGGGCGAAGCCTTCTTCACCTCGGCAATGAGGCCGATGGAGCCGCGACGCGGCTGGCGAAGCGCGCCGACGAAATCGCGCAAATCCCCACGCTGGTTCACGGCGTTTCGGAGCGTGGCGAACGTGATGGTGGCAGCCGGGAGCTTCGCCACTTCGTGCTTCTTCTGCTCAACGATGGTGTCGAGAATGTTCATGGAATTCGAGGGCTACTCATCCTCATCCTTCACCCCCTGCATCCGCTTGGCCGGGCAGCCCGCGCGGAGCCAGCCGTTCACGTAGGGATCAAGCTCGCCGTCCATCACGCCCTGCACGTCGCTGGTTTCCACGCCGGTGCGCAGGTCTTTCACCATGCGATAGGGCTGGAAGACGTAGCTGCGAATCTGGTTGCCCCACGAGATCGATCCCTTGTCACCGTAGAAGCGTTCCATGTCCGCCTTCTGTTCATCGAGCCGCTGGGCGTAGATGCGCGAGATGAGCAGCTTCATGGCGGTGGCGCGGTTCTGATGTTGCGAGCGCTGCGTCTGGCTGGCCACGACGAGGCCGGTGGGAAGGTGAGTGAGGCGCACCGCTGTCTCCACCTTGTTCACGTTCTGCCCGCCTTTGCCGCCGGAGCGGAAGGTGTCCACCTTCAAGTCGCCGGGTGGGATGGTGATGTCACAAGTCGTCTCTTCAATTTCCGCAATCGCATCCACACTGGAAAAACTGGTGTGACGGCGCTTGGCCGAATCAAAAGGCGAGATGCGAACGAGACGGTGCACGCCGCGCTCGGCTTTGCAAAAGCCGTAGGCGTTCTCGCCGCGCAGCACCAGCGTGACGCTCTTGAGTCCGGCCCCTTCGCCAGGCAGGGCATCGCTGACCTCGACCTCCCAGCCGCGCGCCTCGGCCCAGCGCGTGTACATGCGCGAAAGCATTTCGGCCCACTCCTGCGCCTCGGTGCCGCCTGCGCCGGCGTTGATGCTGAGGATGCAATTGTTCTTATCGAGCGGCCCGTTGAGCAGCACTTTCAGTTCGAGCAGATCAAAATCTTTTTGGAAGCGGACCAGGTCGCGCTCGATTTCCTGATAGACTGCGGGCTGCTGGGCTGGAGGTTCGCCCTCGCCCAGTTCCGCCATGATACGGAGGTCTTCCAGCCGTTTTTCGGCAGAGAGGAGCGGGTCGATTTTTTTGCGGAGCGTAGAGGATTCGTCGATCAGCTTCTGGGCCTGCTCGCGGTTGTTCCAGAAACCTTCGCCCGCCATCAGCGAGTCGAGTTCGGCGAGGCGTTTTTGCGCGCTGGCGACGTCAAAGAAACCTCCTTAGCTGGGAAGCCTTTAGCGACGCGGCGTCGATTTGCGTGATGATCGGTTCAAACATGGGGGCGGAACGTAACGAACGGTCCGCCTTGAATCCAGAAGTTCCCTTGTCCGACTGCGCTCCGTCCGGGCTTTGCGATTGAACCATTGGGGCCGCGCCTTAAATTCGACCCATGACACTCTTTGAGAAAATTGCCGCCCGTGATGTTCCCGCCACCATTGTGTACGAGGATGATCTCGTGCTCGCCTTCAAAGACATGAACGGCAAAGCGCCGACGCACCTTCTCATCGTGCCGAAGAAACCCATCCCGCGCATCGCGGACGCCACGGCGGAGGACGAGCGCCTGCTCGGCCATCTGTTGCTCAAGGCGGCGGCGGTCGCCCAGCAGGTCGGTTTGGAGCACACGGGCTACCGGTTGGTCATCAACTGCGGACCGGACGCCGGTGAATCCGTGCCGCACCTGCACTGCCATATCATGGGCGGTCGGCAGCTTGGCTGGCCGCCGGGCTGAGGAATATGGAGTGCCGAGCAATGCTCGGCACTCCAATCAGTCGGACGGCACAATCACCCGCAGCGCGCGCGGCAAAACGCCGAACGTGGCGGGCAGCGGGGCGATGTTTTCGCCGTCGAGCTGGTAGGAAATTTTTCCCGCGCACTTCAATTCCAGCCTTTCTCCGCGCATCTGGATGGTGTGGTGACCGGTGTGAAAATTGCCCGTCACGGCCCCCCAAGCGATGTGCGCCACCGTCAGCCCGTTCACCTTCGGATAAACCACGGCCTCCAAAATGCCGTCCGTCAAATCCGCGTGGGGAAACATGTTGAACCGTCCGCCGTAGAATTTTCCGTTGCCGATGAGCACAAGCTGCCCTGTGGCCATCTCACGTCCGTTGCTGACTTCGATGGCGGGCAAATTTTCACCCAGCGCCTTAAACCCAGCCACGACATAGGCAAGCGAACCGAGGCGCTTCTTGAGTTTCCAGTCCACCAACTCCACCGCGCGCGAGTCCAGACCCGCGCCCGCCAGTTGCGCGAAGTAACGCCGCTGCGGCCAGCCTCCGATCAAGTGCTCCGCCCAGGGCACGTCGATGAGTTGTTCGTGTCCGTGCTGGATGACCTGCCAAGCTTGGGCTAAATCCGTCGGCAAGTACAATTCCTTGGCGAAGACATTGACCGTGCCGAGCGGCAGCACACCGAGACGCACGCGGTCGAAACCTTTTGCATCACCTATGCCGTTCAGAACTTCGTTGAGAGTGCCATCACCACCTGCGGCGACGACGGTTTCAAACCCGGCCTGCACCGCACTGCCGGCCAGTTGCCGGGCCGCCCCTGCATAGCCAGTGGGCCTGAGGGTCGCATCGCGCAAAATGTCGTCGAGAATGGAGCGCAGGCGAAGGGCTTTGTCGCCGCGCGCGGTGGGGTTGAAGATAACGCAAGTCTTCATGGCCATTGAATCCCGTCCAAAGTCCAAAGTCCGGTGCCCAAAGTCGAGCGCGGGCTGGAGTGAGCCGCTGAATCGCGCTGGTTCAGGGCGCAACTAATTCTTCACTCTGGATAAAAACGCGCAGCCGCGAATGCCATTTCCCTGTGGGATCGCCGGATGCATCTACCTGAATCACTCTCACCATGAAAAATCTGCAAGCACATCGAAGGCAACAAACATGCGCTGCATCCGGCCTCCCGTCGCCACCATGAGCCAAGCTCATCAACCGGCGGACTCGAATGTGGGATTCATTCATGGTGGTGGCACGTTGGCAGCTAAGAGTGACAGGAGTGCCGGGCGGATGATCCGTCCGACCTTCATGAAAATTTTAGACTGAAACGACCAAGAAATTTTTTCTGGCGCGGTTCGTTCCGCGCCGCGGCCCGAGAAAGACACACGAACAAATCATGCAATGGTCCCAACTTAAGCGCGCCGGACACTGGCCCACCCTCGTCTCCGCGTTCCTCTACTTTGATTTCAGCTTCATGGTCTGGACGCTCCTCGGCGTGCTCGGCGCGCAGATCGCCGCGCCTGAATCGCTGAACCTCACGGCCCAGCAAAAATACTTCATGGTCTCCGTGCCCATCCTCGCGGGCGGATTTTTCCGGCTCGTGCTCGGCCTACTCGTGGACCGCATCGGCGCGAAAAATTCCGGCATCCTCGCGCAAATCGTGGTCATCACGGGACTGGCCTGCGCGTGGATCTTCGGACTGAAAAGTTTTGAGGCCGTGCTGCTCATGGGCGTGGTGCTGGGCGTGGCGGGCGCGAGTTTCGCGGTCGCCTTGCCGCAGGCCGGACGCTGGTATCCGCCGCAGATGCAGGGACTGGTCCTCGGACTGGCCGGCGCGGGCAACATCGGCGTGGTCATTGATTCCCTGCTCGCCCCCCGCCTCGCCGCCGCCTATGGCTGGAACGCAGTTTTCGGTTTTGCGCTCCTACCCGCCGTGCTTGTGCTGGCCATCTACGTCATCGTGTCGAAGGAGCCACCGGTGCAGGTCACGCCCAAAAAAATCGGCGACTACTTCCGTCTCTTCCGCGACAAGGACGTTCATTGGTTCTGCTTTTTCTACACCGTGACCTTCGGCGGATTCGTGGGGCTGGCCTATTCCCTCGGCATGTATTTTAAGGATCGTTTCGGACTGACCGCGACCCAGTCCGGGGATCTGGTGGCGATCTGCACGGCGGTGGGCGCACTCGGTCGCCCGATTGGCGGCGGCATTTCGGATCGCATCGGCGGCATCCGTTCGCTCCATGTTTATTACACGGTGGCGTGCGTGGCGCTGATCCTGGGCGGGCTGGTCAACCATCTGGCCTTCAACGTCGCGGCCTTTGTCATCGCGTGCGGCGCATTCGGCATGGGCAACGGTTCGGTCTTTCAACTCCTGCCCCAGCGTTTCGGCAAGGAGATTGGATTGATGACCGGACTCGTGGGCTGCGGCGGCGGGGTGGGCGGATTTCTGCTGGCGAACATGATGGGCCAGTCGCGTCAGCACACCGGCTCGTATCTGACGGGCCTGCTCATCTTCGCCAGCCTATGCCTGCTGGCACTGGTCGGCCTGAGCCTGGTGAAACGCCGCTGGCGCACGACGTGGGGCGCGCTCGCCCAAGCGCGGATTTGAACAACAGCGGCTTCACTCGCCTGCAAAATTCTCTCCGATGCCCGCGTCATCCGTGATTACATCGCGCCCGTGAAAGCTGTTCTCACCACGCACGGCATGCCCGGCGATCCTGCCGCCGAAAACCAGGATGCCGCCGGCGCGGAAATTTGGAACGACGCCATCATCGCCGTCGTGGCCGATGGTGTGGGCAGCGCAGAAATGGGAGGCGAGGCCGCGCGGCGTGTGGTCGCCAGCACGCTGCAAAATTTCAAGGCCCGTCCCCGCACTTGGAGTCTGCAAAAGGCGCTGGAAGAATTCACCCGTCTCGCCAACCGCACGCTTTACCAGGAGTCCATGGCCCGGCTGGAGCGTCCCGAACTCGTCTCGACCGCCGCCATCGTCGCCATCGAAGGCACGCGCCTCGCTGGCTTGAACGTGGGCGACTCGCGCGTGTACCGGTTGCGGGCGGGCGCGCTCATGTTGCTTTCCCACGATCAGACGGAGAGCGACCCCGGACTCGAACATGTGCTCACCCAGGCCGTCGGATTACAGCCCGATATCGCGCCGCATTTCTTTCAGTGCGATGTGGCGAACGGGGATGTGATTCTACTCTGCACCGATGGCGTGACGAACAACCTCCCGGACGACGCGCTCGCCGCCGTGTTGCAAGGATCGGCCGCCGCCCGCAACGTGGTGCAGGCCGCCCTCGAACGCACCACCCCCGAGACGGCGGACGACACCACCGCCGTCGTGCTGCGCCTCCTCGACACCAGCCATCCCGGCCATGTGCAACTCGCCATTCCCGATACGCTCCGGGCCGGTGAAGTGATCGATGGCTGCCAACTCATCTGTCCCTTCGGAGCCAACGAGCGCACCTGGATCGCGCAGCTCGAAGACCAAAAGGTGGTGATAAAATTCCCGCCGCGCGAGGCCCGCGACAACGAAGCAGTCCACAATCAGTTCGTGAAGGAAATCTGGAGCGTCACGCGCCTGCAGGCGGAACACTTCACCCGCGCCTTCACGCCGCCGGACAACCGGACGCTGTGCTACTGCATGGAATATGTGGAGGCGCCGAATCTCAAACAGTTCCTGCGCGGCGCTCCGCTCGCCACCGGACCAGCCGTGGTGCTGCTGCGCTTCCTGCTCGAAGCCGCGCAGTTCCTGCTGCGCTTCGATCTGGTGCATGGCGACCTCAAGCCGGAAAATATTCTCGTGCTCAAGGAGGGAGACGCCCTGCGTTTCAAGCTCATCGACTTCGGCAGCATCAACGAAATCTTCTCCGTCACCTCGCGTGCGGGCACGCCAAGCTATCTCGCGCCCGAGCGGTTCCACGGCGCGGCCTGCGCCGAACCGACGGAGGTTTTTTCGCTGGGGGTCATCCTGCACGAGGCGCTGACGGGAGCGTATCCGTATGGGGAAGTGGAACCGTTCCAGACGCCCGTGTTCCGCGCCGCACGCCGACCCAGCGTGTTCAACGCCAACATTCCGCCGTGGCTTGAATCCGTGGTCTTGCGCGCCATCGCCGTCCGACCCGAGCAGCGCTACCAGAGTTTTTCCGAGATGAAGTTTGATCTCGAACACCCGGACAAGGTGCGTCCTTTTTTTGATGCCCGCGCGCCACTCATCGAACGCAACCCGGTGCTCTACTACAAAATCGCCTTCGCCCTTTCGGCGGCGTTGAATCTGTTCCTGCTGCTGCGCTGGCTGCGCACTCCCTGACCCTCTGCTCTGGGCCGGAAACTTTTCACGGTGGATAAAAGCGCACACCGCCCGCGCTCGTTTCGCAACAGCTTCATTACAAGCTCTGTTCATGCGAAGCCTGTCATCATTGAGTATTTCTCATCATGCGCCCCGCTTTGCCCCGCGCTGCTCACGGACATGGGCGTGCTGATGAAACCAATTCATTCAGCCTCGGAATGAAATGTCACCTGGTCGCAAACCAGACCAAGCCGGATGGCACATCGGAAGCTAAGGGGTGCTGCGAACAAAACACTCGCGCGTTGAACCAATGAAACAAAACGAATTGAAGATCACCTCCACTTTGACCCGGCGCGGCTTCCTCCGCGACACAGCCAAGCTCGCCGGTGTCGCGGCCCTCCTCGGCGGTCTGCCCAAGGGATGGGTCGGCAGCGCCTACGCGGATGACGCGCCGGAAACGGCCACGTTGAAGTTTGGCATGATCGCGCTGACGGACTGTTCGCCCATCGTCCTCGCGCATGAGAAGGGGTTCTTCAAAAAATACGGCGTGGCCTCGACGGTGGCCAAGCAGGCGAG
>JAYVWQ010000333.1:0-2327 GCA_043785945.1 Akkermansia sp. | reverse complement strand
CGGCGCGTTCGCCCGCGCCGTGGCCGAGGCGGTCACGCAGTCGAACTGGAAGTTCGAGGAACTGCACACCGAGGAAGGCCGGCTCGATGAAGTGTTCCGCCGCATCACCCTGCCGGACACGGCGGATAAGAAATAACTAATTCCGAATGAGTAATTTCCAAAGAATTCCCAAGGCCGAAGCTTCAAGGTCGGCTGCCTGCGTCCGAGGATTTGTTTCGGATTTCGGACTTCACTCGTCATTCGGCATCCGTCATTCGTCATTCCCCAAAAACCCATGAACGACTCACTCCGACACATCTGGACCATCGCCAAGCGCGAATTGAGCGGCTACTTCGCCTCGCCGGTCGCCTACGTGGTCATCGTCATCTTCCTGCTGCTGATCGGTTTTTTCACCTTCATGCTCGGCGGGTTCTTCAATGTAGGTGAAGCCTCGCTCTCCAACACCTTCTTCCGCTGGCATCCATGGCTCTATCTCTTCCTCGTGCCCTCCGTGGGCATGAGGCTATGGGCCGAGGAACGCCGCCAGGGCACCATGGAACTGCTGCTCACCATGCCCATCACGGCGTGGCAGGCCATCGTGGGGAAATTTCTCGCCTCGTGGCTCTTCCTCATCATCGCGCTGGCCCTGACCTTTCCGATCGTCATCACCGTGAGCTACCTCGGGCATCCCGATCTCGGAGCCATCTTCACGGGCTACCTCGGCAGCGCGCTGCTGGCCGGGGCGTATCTGGCGGTGACATGCTTCACCTCGGCGCTCACGCGCAACCAGGTGATCAGCTTCATCCTCTCGGTGGTGATTTGTTTCTTTCTCATCCTTTGCGGATGGGAGCCAGTGACCGACATGCTGGTGACGTGGGCCAAGCCGTGGCTCGTGAACCTCGTGGCCGGCTTCAGCGTCATGCCGCACTTCGCCGGCTTCCAGCGCGGCGTGATTGATTCCCGCGACCTGCTCTTCTTCCTCTCGGTCATCGGGTTCTTCCTCTTTGGCAACGGCGTCGTCATTCGCAACCTCCGCGCCGGCTGATTTCTTTTACGACCGAGTCCAATGAAACTGACGGCAACAATGACGAGAGACGGCAAGGTAGGGCGCGTCGCTCCGCGCGCGCCGCGAGTCGGAGCGCAGGGTGAAAGCACCCAACACATGCAGTCGGCACCGACGCGCCCATTCCTTTCGTTCTACCCTGCCGCACCCCGGCGCGCGCGGAGCGACGCGCCCTACCATCAAAATTCTTTCCAGCGATGAAACACAAAAAATTCGAGACCCTGCTTTATTCGGCGGTTGGTGTGGTGGTGATGTTCGTGGTCATCGTCGCGGTCAACCTCATCGTGGGTTCCGCGCGCACCCGCCTTGATCTCACGGCGGACAAGCTCTACACGCTCTCGCCCGGCACCAAGTCCATTCTCCAGAAGCTGGATACGCCGGTCGAGGTGCGCTTCTACTTCTCGCAGAGCGAGTCGCGCGTGCCCTCGGACATCCGCACCTACGCCAGCCAGGTGGAGGATTTGCTGGAAGAATTCCGTGAGGTCTCCAACGGCAAGGTGCAGATCCGCCGCATCGATCCCAAACCCGACACCGACGCCGAGGAATCCGCGCAGGCCGACGGCATCGAACCGCAGCCGACCGGCCCGCTCAGTCCGGAGAATTATTACTTTGGACTCGTGGTCAGCCTCGATCCGCAGAAGGCCGCCCTGCCCTTCCTCCAGCCTTCGCGCGAACGCCTGCTGGAATATGATCTGGCCCGCGCCCTCGGCAGCGTGGTCAGCACCAACAAGCCCGTCGTCGGAGTCATGACTTCACTCCCGATGTTCGGCACGCCCGCGAATCCGATGATGATGCGCATGGGCCAACAGGGGCAGGGCCAGCGCCCGTGGGTTTTCATTTCCGAGTTGAAGCGCGACTACGAAGTGCGCCAGGTCCAGATGGACACGGACAAGATTGATGACGCCATCCAGATCCTCATCGTGGCCCATCCGAAGGAAATCACCGACAAGGCGCAGTTCGCCCTCGATCAGTTTGTCCTGCGCGGCGGCAAGCTCCTCGCCCTGCTCGATGCCATGTGCATCATCGACAAGCCGCAGCAGCCCAACAATCCCCTTGCGGGCATGATGCCCGGCGGCGGCTCGTCGCTCGACAAGCTGCTCAAGGCCTGGGGCCTCGCCTTTGATTCCACCAAGGTCGTCGGCGACCTCAGCACCACGCGTGAGCTGGCCTTCCAAGAGAATCAACGTCCGCAGCCCATGCCCACCTGGCTCTTCCTCAATCCCGAGGGCATCAACCGCGAAGACGTCGTCACCAGCCAGCTCGACAACCTCCTGCTCCCCTCCGC